>JANPNB010000365.1:0-2861 GCA_031427275.1 Alphaproteobacteria bacterium
TTGGCGGAGATGGTGGGGCCTTAGCCGCTCACAACCGGCGGCTTGAAACGCTCGGCAGCCGTAAACACCTCATATCCCGTCTCAGTAACCCCCACCGAGTGCTCGCATTGGGCCGATAGGGACTTGTCGCGGGTGACGGCGGTCCAGCCGTCGGCCAGCAGTTTCACTTGGTATTTGCCCAGGTTTACCATCGGCTCGATGGTGAAGAACATGCCGGGCTTCAGCACCTCGCCAGTGCCACGTTGACCGAAGTGGAGGATGTTGGGGGCGTCGTGGAAGATGCGGCCCAGGCCGTGGCCACAGAAGTCGCGGACCACCGAACAGCGTTGGGCCTCAACATAGTGCTGGATGGCATAGCCGATGTCGCCGGTGGTGGCGCCGGGCTTAACGGCATCCAGGCCGCGCTGCATCGCTTCATAGGTGACGTCGATCAGCCGCTTGGCGCGCGGCGCGACGGGGCCGACGCCGTACATGCGGCTGTGGTCGCCATGCCAGCCGTCGACAATGACGGTGACATCGATATTGGCGATGTCGCCCTCACGCAGGGCGCGCTCAGACGGGATGCCGTGGCAGACCACGTGATTGACCGAGATGCAGACGGTCTTGGTATAGCCGCGATAACCCAGGCAGGCGGGTAGGGCGTGGTTATCGAGGATGAACTCACGCGCCATGCGGTCCAGATCATCGGTGATGGCGCCCGGTTGGACGTGGGGTTCGAGCATATCCAGGCAATCGGCGGCGAGCTTTCCAGCCACGCGCATGCCAGCGAAACCCTCAGGGCCATGGAGCTTGATCGCGCCGGTACGTTGCTCGGCTTCCAGCACGTCGGTCATGGACATGGGCTTCTCCAGAGGCGGGTGCGGACCCTATCTGGCGATCCTAGCACAAAAGCTCAATGCCGGATCATCTTTGACGACGAACCTTTCTCTCAAGGCGAGGGTTGTGCATAGTATAGCTATGGGTAGAGTCACGAAGTTCGCTTTGGCGCTTTTGCTTGGCCTCACGGTCGCCTCTACCGCGTTGGCGGAGGAGGCGAAGAAGTGTTCACTCCAGGCCATTGCGGTACTGCCGGTCACGATGGACGGCATGTCACCGACCATTCCTGTGAAGATCAACGGCACTGACACAAAGTTGGTAGCTGACAGTGGTGCCTTCTACAGCATCATTTCCGAGGCTGCGGCGAATCGCTACGGCATGACCAAGGGCGCGACACCGTTCGGTCTCATGGCGAAGGGGGTCAATGGCAAGGTTTCATTGCAACTTTACGTCGCCCAGGATTTTGATCTGGCGGGCATCCTGCTGCACAAAGTCGAGTTCCTAGTCGGGGGTCGCGAATTCTCCTCAGATTGGGCCGGGTTTCTGGGTCAGAATATCCTGGGCCTCGCGGACGTTGAATATGATCTCGCAAATGGGGTCATCCGGCTATTCAAGCCAAAGGACTGCGGCAAGGCCATGCTTGCCTATTGGGCAGGCTCGAAGGGTGCCTCGATACTGACGATTGACCCGCTGGGCCCGGAGCACAGGAGCACCACATCCAAGGCCTGGGTGAATGGCAAGGCGGTGCGAGTGCTGTTCGACACGGGCGCGTCGACATCGGTGCTCAATCGGTCGACCGCAGAAAAGGTGGGGATCACGCTGAGTTCCCAGGACGTGGAGCCAGCTGGGCTCGGCTACGGCTTTGGCAAACGGTTGGTCGAGTCCTGGATTTCCCCGGTGGCCAGTTTCGCCATTGGCGACGAACACATACTGAATACCCGACTGCGCGTTGGCGAGGTGGACCTTCAAGACTCTGATATGCTGATTGGGGCAGATTTCTTCCTCTCGCATCGGGTGTTTGTCGCCAACAGCCAGCACAAGCTATACTTCACCTATAATGGTGGACCGGTATTCAAACTGGATCGCAGTGGGCCGCCATCAACCGCCACGTCTATGGCATCAGTACCAGACAGTGCGGCTCCGACCGACGCGGCAGGCTTGACACGTCGCGGTTCTGCTTTTGCCGCAAGACGCGATTTTGTCTCGGCAGCCGCAGATTTTACCAAAGCGATCGAACTCGACCCCACCGTAGCGCAACACTATTTTGATCGGGCAAATGTGCGCCTGATGCTAGGCCAAAAGCTGTTGGCCAAGGAGGATCTCGACCAGGGCGTAAAGATCGACCCGACCAAGGCAGATGGCCTGATCGCCCGGGGCGCACTCTATCTGTCAGAGAATGATCTCACCCGCGCTGAGGTGGATTTCAAGGCGGCAATGAAAGCCGCACCTCGCGACGAGGTGGTCAGCTTGAATGTCGCGCGGATTTACCAGACTTTCTTCCACTACGACGCGGCAGTGGCGCAATACGATGTTTGGATCGCAACCTATCCAAAGAGTGACCGACTGCCTCAGTCCTATAACGAGCGGTGCTGGGCGCGCGCCCTCGCTGGACATGACCTCGACAAGGCGCTGGCCGACTGCAACACCGCTATCAAGCTTGGCAAAAAGAACTCGGCATTTCTGGATAGTCGTGGCCTAGCCTATCTTCGGCTGGGGCGCCTGGACGAAGCCATTGCTGACTATGACGAGGCGATCAAACTCCAGCCGAGACAGGCTTGGTCACTCTATGGGCGAGGCTTGGCGAAACAGCAGAGGGGGCTTGATGGAACAGCCGACCTTCAAGCCGGGTTGGCTATCCAGCCCAACCTCGCCGAGACGGCCAAGCGGGTGGGGTTGGTTGATGGCAAAGGTGCAGCGAAGTAGACCCAGCCTCTATCGAGGCGCGTCAACTTATTGGGAAGCCTGCCATGGAAGGCGGAGCGCGATCTTAATCCCGCCGACAGTGATGTCGCACGCATAGATCAACACTTCCACGCCCGCGTCGG
>JANPNB010000366.1:0-2720 GCA_031427275.1 Alphaproteobacteria bacterium
TACTCGATCTCCAACACTGCCGAATACGGCGAATACGTCACCGGCCCGCGCATCGTGACCCCCGACACCAAGGCCGAGATGAAGCGCGTGCTGGAAGACATCCAATCCGGCCGCTTCGTGCGCGACTTCATGGCCGAAAACGCCGTCGGCGCGCCAAGCTTCAAGGCCACCCGCCGTCGTGGCTCTGAGCACCAGATCGAAGAAGTCGGCGCACGGCTGCGGGCGATGATGCCGTGGATTACGAAGAACGCTTTGGTTGATACCGCCCGGAACTGACCGACAGGTCACCCCGGCGGAGGCCTGAGGGCCAGCTAAGACTCTCTAAGGCCCGGGCGTGAGCTCGGGCCTTTTCGTTTGGGCAAAGTGGCGAGTGCCCCTAATTTCGGGGATCGAAACGGACAGCGCGTTCGCCGTGCGAGGAATGAAGAATGGGAACGAGACACGGACAAGATATGATTGCGGCGATGGAAGAAGCTGCGGTCCACGCCGTGGGCGCTAGCAAGGCCGCTCCCAAGGCGTCTCCCAAACCCGCCGTGTTGGGCCGCAGACGCGAGGACATCATGGCGAGCCTGCCGCCTCAGGACCGCGCAGTCGTCGAGGCGCGTACAGCCGAACTCTATGCGCAAGTCGAGGGCCTCAAGGCCTTGCGCCAGCTTGCCAAGCGCAGCCAGGAACAAATCGCGCAAGGCCTGGGCGTGAAGCAGCCAGCAGTCCTGAAGATCGAGCGCCAAACTGATCTTTATCTCTCCACCCTGCGTCGGTTCGTTGAGGCGGTCGGCGGCACCCTCGAACTCCGGGTCGAGCTGCCCGGTAGCGGGGTGATGCGCCTTACGGGCATGGGCGAGCTCAACAGCTAGGCTGTGGCGGAGCTAGGCATTGGCGATCACGATGCGCTTAAATCATGATATTTGGTCTGATCAAGATGGGATGCAGTTAGGGGCACTGTCGCCACGACTTGCGGCGAAGGCCGGGGTCCAGCCAAGAATCTCCAAGGCCCGGGCGTGAGCTCCGGGCCTTTTCGTTATAGGGAAAACGGCGAGGGTCGATAATTTCAACCAGCGGGGATTGGGGTTGGAAAGAGGTTTTCGATGTCACTCGCCGCCCGAGGCAGCTGTCGACCGACTGCCGCCAGGACAATACGAGAGCAAAGAATGAGTGCTTCATCGGAGTAGGACACCAAATCCGCATCAATCGCGGGCTTGCTACCATGAAAAATGCTGCTTCGCTTGCTGTAGAATTTGCTCCAAGGTTTCAGCAGTACTTCCAGACCGAGGCCCATAATCAACTTCCGACAGGCTTCGTTTACACCTTGATTGTGTAACCTATCTAGGGCGGCGCCGATCATGTTTGCTTCATCGGAGTCAAGGTCAGGGTGGCTCAATACCGATTCTTTTAGTGCTTCGATTGCCTTCTTCTGGCTAGGCGACCAACTGGAGACATTCGCCAGCATTTCGACCGCGGCCACGGCGAACGCAAGCTTGGCGAGAGGTTCATTGTTCAGCGCAGCTGCATTGAGCATGAGGATCGCATTTCGATGTTTTTCGTCAATTCTCTGAATCTCCGGAATCAACGTTGCAACCTCCTCGGACAGGAGTGTCGGTGCTAACAAAGCGATCATGTGCGCCTCGCCACCAATGACCGTTGTTGCCATATCGTTTGGATAAACAGTGACGCCGTGGACATCGTCCAGCATCGCTATGCCCTTGCGAAAAAACATGTTTTTGATGTCTTCACTCGTCTTGCTCGTCGCCTTGTTCTTGTGTCCGACATCGATCCCTCGGCGACGGCGAGCAGCGGCAACCGCGAGTGACGTTTGCAAATCGTTTCCGAAGGCTATCGCGTCATCCAATCCTTCAAATTCCGATTTCAAGACGACCCATTCTGCGTCCTTGAGAGGTCGACCTGGGTTTCTAGCGGACAGCACAACAACTCGCCCTCCAATGGTCATGGAGTGAGTTAGGCCCTCAACATTGAACCGATCACCAACGCGAACTCGCAGTCGCATTGTGTAGGTAGGGTTTACTCCGTCCTTTTCTCGCTGGCTTCGTGCGGCCTCAAACTGACTTCGCTTTGCGTCCAGGAATTCATTCAAATCATCCATCGTTTCGAATTCCTCGTGACTTACGGCAGACTTTATCTGGCGTGATTTTGAGGGCTCGACAGCACAGCTGCCTCTTGCCCAATCTAACACGAAGCCCACCAAGGACGCGAAGGTCACGAAGCAGGGCGTGGAATTTCATTGAGCCCTTCGTGCTTCTTCTTCGTGATCTTGGTGTCCTTCGTGTTTGAATGCGACGCTATGGCCAAACCCCGCAGGTCGTCCTCAGTCCGCTCACCCCGGTGCATACCGGGGGTCCAGATCATAGGGGGCCGGACTATCAGACAGGCCCACACGTTCCAGCTGGAGCACCGCCTTCGCTTTAGGATCTGGATTCCGGCATGCACCGGAATGAGCGGTGGGGGTTGGCACGACAGAGCGATCACCCTGGTTTTCGTGTGTTTTGGCGGTCACACTTTGGGGCAGATCGACCATCTACGCCGAGAATCTGAGCGAGTTTCCTTGACTCTGGCTCCACTCCATGTTCTTGTTTCGTTCGTGCGACAGATCATCGATGACATCAAGGCCCTGCAGGCCAAGACGCTGGAGCGACGGGCCAGGCAACTGGCGCGGCTGGAGCGGATGGAAGAGATCGGCATGGAGGTCGCTGAGCTGCTGGCGC
>JANPNB010000367.1:0-1547 GCA_031427275.1 Alphaproteobacteria bacterium
GCTAGTAGGCGCAGCTCAATCTGGCTGTAGTCGGCGCTGATCAGAACCTTGCCGGGTTCGGCAATGAAGGCCTTGCGGATCTTGCGACCCTCAGCCGTGCGGACCGGGATGTTCTGTAGGTTGGGATCGTTGGAGGACAAACGCCCGGTGGTGGTTGAGGCGAGCGCATAGGAGGTGTGGACGCGACCGGTGCGTGGCGCAATGGCGGCCACCAGATTGTCGGTATAGGTGCCTTTGAGCTTGGAGAGTTGCCGCCAATCCAGCAGCACACGTGGCAGAGCGTGACCCAAGGCCGCCAAGTCCTCCAGCACCGAAGCGTCGGTGCCCTGGGCACCTGTGGCGGTGGTGCGCTTGGAGGCTAGGCCCATCTCGCCATAAAGCACGTCGCCAACCTGTTTAGGGCTGCCCAGATTGAAGGGATGACCCGCCAGTTCGTGAGCCTGGGCCTCCAGTTCAATCATCCGCATCGAAAAGTCGTGGCTGAGCCGGGACAGCTGTTCGGGATCAACCCGGATGCCGGCGTTTTCCATGCCCGCCAGTATCTGGGGCATGGGCCGTTCTAGGGTTTCATAGACGGTGAGTAAGCCCTCTGCGCGCAGGCGCGGCCGCAGGATGTTGTAGAGCCGCAGCGTCACGTCAGCGTCTTCAGCGGCATAGGTGGTGGCGGGTTCCAGGGCCACGTGCTTGAAGCTTTTCTGGGCTTTGCCGGTGCCAGCCACCTGTTTGAACGAGATCGGCTCATGGCCCAGCCAGCGCTTGGAGAGCTCGTCCATGCCGTGGCTCTTGTGCAGGCCAGCCTCCAGCACATAGCTAATCAGCATGGTATCTTCGATGGGGCCGACGTCGATGCCGTAGCGCGACAAGACCGCCATATCGTATTTGGCGTTCTGCGCGACCTTGAGGACAGCGGGGTCTTCGAGCAGAGGCTTAAGGGCCGCTATCGCGTCGCCCATTGAGATTTGGGTGAGGTCGGCCGGGGCGTCGAAGGCCAATCCTCCCTCCGGCTCATGGCCCAAGGGAATGTAGCAGGCGACGCCCGGCCCGGTGGCCAGCGACACGCCACAGAGCCCGGCATTGGCCGAGGATAGCGCGTCTGTCTCGGTATCAAACGCGATGATCCCTGCGGTCCGGCATTTTGCGACCCACGCCTCCAGGGTTGTCAGGTCGCGCACGCAGACATAGCCGGAGGTATCGAGGGGGCCTTGCTCCACGATAGCAGGGGTTGGGGTGGCGCTCGTACCGCCGTGTGGCGCGGCCAAGGTCGTTGCTGTCGCGCTTGGCGCACTGCCGCCAGAGACCCTACGACCGAGGGTTCGTAGTTCCATGACCTCCAGAAATTGCGACAGGACGCTTGCGTCCGGCTCAGCGACCGCCAGCTCGTCCAGAGTGGCGGGTAGGGGGGTGTCACAATCCAACTGCACCAACTGCCGCGACAACCGGATCTGATCGGCAAAATCGATCAGCGTCTGGCGGCGCTTGTCCTGTTTGATCTCACCGGCCCGCGCCAATAGGGTTTCTAAGTCGCCGTACTCATTGATCAACAGGGC
>JANPNB010000368.1:0-2991 GCA_031427275.1 Alphaproteobacteria bacterium
CTCGATGTCGGCTTGCAGGGCGCCCGCGGCCTTGATGGCCTGCAGGATGGAGATCATGTCGCGGGGGGGGTGACCCCCAGGGCATTGAGACCGGCCACCAGGGTCGAGAGCGAGGCGCCCTCCTTCAGGGTGATCAGCTTCTTGCCCGTCTCCTCGTCCACCGAGACGGCCGACTGGGGAACGGTGGTGGTGCGGCCCTGGCTGAAGGGAGCGGGCTGGCTGACCGCCGGGCTCTCCTGGACATTGATGGTCAGGTTGCCCTGGGCGATGGCCACGGTGGAGATGCGGACGTTGTCGCCCATGACCACCACGCCGGCCACTTCGTCGATCACCACCTTGGCGGCGTCGTCGGGCTCGACGGTGAGGTTCTCGATCTGGGCGATGAAGCCGACCATGTTGGTGCCGGGGGCCGGCTGAATGGTGACAATGGTGGGGTTGTCGGCCCGGGCGCAGCCGGGGAACCGGGAATTGATCACGTCGGCGATGCGCTTGGCGGTGGTGAAGTCGGGGTTGCGCAGGGTCATGCGCAGCTGGGTCATGCTGGCCAGCTGGAAGCCGATCTCGCGCTCGACGATGGCGCCCGAGGCGATGCGGCCGGCGGTGGGCACGCCCTTGGAGACCGAGGAGCCGGACGCGCCGGAGGCCGAGACCGAGCCGGTCTGCACCGTGCCCTGGCCCACGGCGTAGGCCTGGCCGTCGGCGCCCAGCAGCGGGGTGACCAGCAGGGTGCCGCCCTGCAGGCTCTTGGCGTCGCCGAGCGCCGAGACGCTGGCGTCGATGGGGGAGCCGGTGGCTACGAAGGCCGGCAGCTTGGCGGTGACCATGACGGCCGCCACGTTCTTGGTGTTGAGATTGGCGTCGCGGGTGTTGACCCCCAGCCGCTCTAGCATCGCCTCAAGGCTCTGCTTGGTGAAGGGCGCGTTGCGAAGACTGTCGCCGGTACCATTCAGGCCGACCACAAGGCCGTAACCCACCAACATGTTGTTCCGCACGCCCTCAAACTCAACGATGTCTTTGATGCGCGACTTGGCCAGGCCATGGCTTGGCGCAAGGCAAAGGATCGCCAGAACGGCGGCGAAGAAGACGTTTAGGGGACGAACCGGTTGACGCATTGGGCCTCGGGCACACTGACTCCAATCCTATCTTGCCAGCCTCATGCCATCGGTGGTTTTGGAGAAAATGCTGAAATAACAACCGGTACCGCGCCGTAACTCAAAGACGCAGAAGCGAGTTGGGCAGAATTTGCCCGGCATTAACCATGCCATAAGCAAGCGAGGTGACACTGCAGGCTTCAAACTGTGGAGAGCGTCTAGCGCCCAATGAAGGTCACCGGCACCAGCGCAATCGGCGCGAGTACGGCAGTAGGCAAGACGGCCCCTGCGGCGCAAGGCGGGAGCTTTCGACTGCCGGCGGCTGACACGCTGGCCCCGCCGGTTCAAATTGCCAGGACCAACAGCCTGTCGGGCATCTTAAATCTGGGGGCGTTGCTCGCCCTGCAGGACGTTGGCAGCCCGCTTGAGCGTAAACGCCGCGCTGTGGTTCGGGCAGGGCGTCTGCTCGACGTGCTTGAGGATTTGAAATTAGCGATGCTCGATGGCGAGCCGTCCGCAGATGACATGTACCGACTGCGCCAGGCGATCAGCGACCAACGCGACCAGACCGATGATCCAGGTCTGGAAGACATTCTCAACCACATCGAAACCCGTGCGGCGGTCGAAGTGGCCAAGCGCGAACAGGCGAACAATTCGTGATACTTCACCCGTAGTGCGTGAGGCGCGTTGCGGAGGCGATACTGTTTGGTATAAGCGCCAAGCGTTCTAGGCGACGGAATCCACGGGTGCGAGACTCATATGACCATCGTCACGGCTGAAAAGACCGAATATCGCCCCGCCGACGGCGAAGAGTTCATGAATGAGCGGCAGCTCGAGTACTTCAAGAACAAGCTAAACAGTTGGAAGGACGACATCGCGCGAGAGGCCCGGGAAACCTTGGTTCACTTGCAGTCCGAAACCGAAAACCATCCCGATATTGCCGACCGAGCGACCTCTGAAACCGACCGCGCCCTGGAACTTAGAACGCGTGATCGGCAACGTAAGCTGATTTCCAAGATCGATGACGCCATTCGTCGGATCGAAGATGGCACCTATGGCTATTGCGAGGAGACGGGCGAGCCTATCGGCTTGGCGCGGCTAGATGCGCGTCCCATCGCGACCATGAGCCTTGAGGCTCAGGAACGGCACGAGCGTCGAGAGCGCGTCCATCGCGACGATTAGAGTTTCCTAAGCTTTGCCTGATAGGCTCTTTCCCAACGAGAAAAGTCTAATGGTGGTGTTAAGGTGGGCGCTCGAATGAGCGTTCAGCGCGGTTTCAATCCCTGCGAGCAAGCCTCAATTTAGAGTGTCTAGCTCCCCTGAGGGTTGAGTCCACTTTCCATCCCCGATATGAGCTGATAATAAAGTGTTAATAGTCTAGGGGTTCTTGAAATGGATATCTTGAAGCGAGCTTTGCGCTTCGTCGCGGCGGTGTTTTCGACACTCGTGGTTGCGGGTGCTGCTAACGGTGCCCAGGCGGCTGTGGTCTTGTCTTGGTCAGCGGCCGACATCGGCCTCGCCCAAACGGTTGACTTCAATGGTCGTGATCCTGCGGTAATCGCTGGGCTGACGTCAGAAGTGACCTATACCCTGTCGTCTATTGGAAATTCCGGCAAGACCTGGGTGTTTAGCTACAGCGTGCAGAACAACTCTTCCGCTCCGGTTTCGACATCGCGCGTTTCGGGCTTTGGCTTCAATACTGATCCCAACGTCGTCAGCAAATCGTCGACGGGTGTTTATACCAGCACCGCCAGCGGCAACGTTCCAATTCTTGGTTCTCGCGAAGTGTGCATCACCGGCAACAACTGCGCGGGCGGTGCTGGTGTCGGTGTAACCAAGGGCAATACGGGCGTGGGAACGTTTTCGCTGACCTTCGCGACCGCCCCGGCGCTTTTGAAAC
>JANPNB010000369.1:0-13010 GCA_031427275.1 Alphaproteobacteria bacterium
GCATTGCGCCCTACTGGTTCGAAGTGGAAGGCGCATTGTTCCTCTCGGTCAGAGGCGATTTGCTTGGGCGGCTGGAGGGCTATTACGACCAACGGATCACGCAGAGATTGATCCTGCAACCTCGCGTCGAACTCAATTTCGCTGCGCAGGATGTGCCTGCCAATGACATGGGTTCGGGGCTAAGCGACGCCGAGCTTGGTCTGCGCCTACGCTACGAGATTCGACGTGAGTTCGCACCCTATGTAGGCATATCCTGGGAAAGCAAAGTAGGTGACACGGCCCGGTTTGCCAGGATTGCGGGCGACCGGGTGCAGGCAACCAGTCTCGTGTTTGGTGTAAGGGCGTGGTTCTGAGTTCTCATCGCTTCACTTGTTTGCCAGCCGCCTTAATTAGTCGCTGGCGATGTTTGTCGGCGAAAATCCCCTCGCCTAGCTGCGACGACTGAAGCGCCACAGGCCGAGCAGGGCCCAGCCATGCTGATATTACTTGTGGCCAGTGCCTTAGGGAGCCGGCCGTCTAGGTGGAAGCAAGATTGGCTGGGGAACTAGGACTCGAACCTAGAACGACGGTACCAAAAACCGCTGTGTTACCATTACACCATTCCCCAGCAGGGATCGCGGTTGGCCAAGGGCCGCGCGAGGGCGTCGAGATAGCGTAACCCTTAGCATCATGCAACGGCTAGAGCATGTTCCGATAAGGGAGAACCGGTCGCTTGCGACGTTTGGGAGCCTCCTCTATACAGCGCCTCCCAAGTCGGAGTGTGGCTCAGTCTGGTAGAGCACCGCGTTCGGGACGCGGGGGTCGCAGGTTCGAATCCTGCCACTCCGACCACTTTCTCTATCGCCTGCCGCAGCTATGACCAATGTCCGATAGCCTGTCGGCTGTTCCCTGCTGATAAAGTCGCGGGTCGTAGCTTAATCCGGTTGCGGGATATCCCCAGGCGTGGGACGGCAAGCACTGTATTTGACTGACGTCTGATCTGACTTGGAACCTCGATGAAGCAGTTTTTCCTCACCATGGCTGGTGTGTTTGCGGGCCTTGTTCTGTTTTTGGTCGGCGTGCCGTTCCTGTTGCTGATCATGGCGGCGGGTGCGTCTCAATCAGACCCTATCCCCGCCCAGGCCGTGTTGAATCTCGATTTGCGCGAACCGCTGAATGATCAGGAGCCGAGCAATCCGCTGGCCGCCTTCGGAAGGCCGTCGCTCTCGGTGATGAGCATCATCTCAACCCTGCGGCGGGCCGAAGCCGATGATCGGATAAAGTCGCTGCTGATCCGGTTGCCGGAGGGCGGGGTGGAGCCTGCCGCGGCCGACGAGATCCGCCTAGCGATCCAGCATTTCCGCGCCTCGGGCAAGTCAGTGCTGGCCCATAGCCAAGGCCTCTACCCCTCCGGCATGATCACCTCGACCTATATGCTGGGCGCGTCGGCCGACAGCCTGTGGATGCAACCCGGCGCGTCGTTTCAAGTCACCGGCTTGGCCAATGACGACATCTTCTTCAAGCGGTTCTTCGACAAGTACGGGGTTAGAGCCAATTACGAGCAACGCTACGAGTATAAGAATGCCGTCAACGGCTACCTCTATGACGACTATACCGCTGCCCATCGTGAGTCGGAATTGTCGTGGATGGGCTCGATCTATCGCACCGCGATCAGCAGCGCCGCGAAAGATCGCAAGCTGACCCCAGAAGCCCTGACCAAGACCCTGGAGGCCGGGCCTTACATGGCCGAAGCAGCTTTGGGTCTACATCTCATCGATAAGGTCGGTCAGGTGCGCGACGCACAGCTTGATCTGTTAAACAAGGCCGGCAGCAGTGCCAAGCTGGTGGAGTTCAGGGACTATGCCCGCGCAGCGCCCGACAACGCGCCGCCAACGGGACCGGTGATTGCCGTGGTTGAGGCCGAGGGCGCGATCGTCACCGGCCGTGACGGCGGGGGCGGTAATCCCTTCGGCGGCGGTTCGACGATCTATTCCGACACGATTTCCAAGGCCATCTATGACGCGGCGGCCAATGATCAGGTCAAGGCCATCGTATTGCGGGTCAATTCCCCCGGTGGGTCTGACACGGCCTCCGAGCAGATATTAGCAGCGGTGCGCACGGCAAAGGCCGCCAACAAGCCGGTGGTGGTGTCGATGGGCACCTATGCGGCCTCGGGCGGCTATTGGATAGCCTCAGAAGCCTCAGCCATCGTCGCCCAGCCCAGCACCTTGACCGGCTCCATCGGGGTGTTTGGCGGCAAGTTTGCCGTCGGCGAGGCCTTAGCACGGTTTGGGGTCGATATACGGCAGATCACCGTTGGTGGCCACTATGCCGGGGCCTTTGGTCCAGGCAAAGACTTCACGCCCCAGGATCGCGCAGCTTTCGCCCGGTGGATGGATCAGATCTATGCCAACTTCGTCACCCGCGTCGCGACCGGCCGAAAGCTGCCGGAAGCCCGGGTCCGCGAGGTCGCCAAAGGCCGTGTCTGGACGGGCGAGCAGGCCAAGGCTCTGGGTCTCGTCGACGAGCTCGGCGGTTTCTATCAGGCGGTGGACAAGGCCAAGACGCTGGCTGGGATTACCGGCGAGCCGCGCCTGCGCCGCATGCACACGCAACTTTCTCCAATTGAGGCCGTGCAGCGTATGTTAGGCGTCTCGGCGAGTTCGGTGCGCACCTTGGCCGCCGCCGCCTGGCTCCTGGGCGATCCGCGCGCTCAAGGGGTCATTGACGAGATGGCCAAGAGCCGACTGGGCGTGCAGGGCACCAGCGTGATGGCTCCGAGGTCTGTAGACTAGGGTGGCACCCGACGGAGCGGCGTTCGAAACAACACCTGATGGTTGGCGAAGTCGAGCTCGATAGCCTCGAAATGCCGCATAACGTCAATGCCGATCAAGATAGCTGGCCTGTCCAACAGGTCCCAAAGGCCAAAGACGTGAAGGTCCGCGAACACCGCCGACAGATTGCCGATGCTGAGCCCTCCCAGGCGCAACGGCGGCACCGAGGCCAGTTCACCGCTCGCCCGTTGGCCGGTGGCACTGATCAATTCCACCGTTGATACACCCGCCTGTAGACCCCCGGCCGCGCCCCTCAGTCGACTATGCAGGGCAAGATTGCCCACTGTGTTCTGCGACCCGGAATCTAGGAACGCGGTAATCGGCACGCCCGCGATCTCGGCATCGATGATGATCAACTGGCCGAACCGAAAACGCGCGGGTACAATGATCACCCGCGACAAGGCTGCGTCGAGCGCGGCATTGTCATGCAGCCGACCATCGATCGCATTGACTCGCGTGCGTATCTCGCCGTTACCCAGCTTGCTGATGGTCAACTGGTTCTTGGCAAAGTCCATCAAAACACTGCGGTTCTTCAGAAAATCTACACCCAACAAACCATCAGCACCCAGTCGCGCGCGTTGGAGTGTGGGCGCGCGCAAGCGGCGCGAGGTGACCGTTCCCACGCTCAGTCGATTGACCTGGACAGTCGGAGCAGCCTGTACCCCTGCGATGCCGTGGATCTGGGCAGTGCCTGCCGAAGGCAGCTCTAACAACAGCGCCAGTTCTGTTGAAAGAACGGTCCGGTTCGCTCCGGTATCTACCACAAAATTGAAAGGCCCTTGGCCATTGATGAAGGCCGGTGCCGTCATTCGGTTGGCGCTGTCATGTCCTGAGGCCAAATCTGCGCCGGGCTCTTCCGGAGCCGGGTCACTGAGGTTAATAAGAATTGGCGGCCCGGCAACTTCCCGCGTGCCGACGCACCCGCTAAGGGCGGCACCCATCACGGTGATCGCCTGTCGGCGGTTCCAGTTGGTAACCACGCGGAATCTCCTTCACTTTCTCGACATGCCACGGTGAAGTTCGGCGCGCAAAGCGATATGACGGAGTTTCGTCGACGCACCCCGTCGATCCTTTGGCGCGAGAGGTTCATGCGAAGCTTTGAAGATGTCCATGCGGCGGCACAGGCCGGTGATGCGGGGTCGCAGGACCTTTTGGCCCAGGCGATGGAGCAAAGTGGACGCTACCAGGATGCCTTGGGCTGGTGGATGGCGGCGGCGAAATCTGGCTTTCCCGCGGCCCATGCTAAGCTTGGACTCTGGCAGTTGGTGGGCTTCAACCTGCCGCAAAACACTAAGGAGGGTGCAACCCGAATCTTCGCGGCAGCCAAGGCAGGTGACCCGCTCGGCCTCAGTCTTGCAAGCGTGCTGGATGCTGGCGGGATTGGTCAGCCCCAAGATATCACCCGCGCCATCGGCTGGCTGACGACTGCAGCCAAGGCTGGGGATGCCCATGCCGCCTGCCAACTGGGCCTCATGGCCGCTGAGGGTGAACTGCGCACAGCAGCCTTGGCCGCATCCGCCGCCTTGCAGTTCGACGCTGCGAGCAAGGTTCTAGGCACATCAACGCCACAAACCCAGGCCGTGGACTGGAGTGCCATGGCCGCAGAGATCGACCTGTCACCGTTCCGGTGCCCGATGACCGCCCAAAACCAATTGGAAACCCCGGCGATTTCCATTGTCCCAGACGTCTTGTCAGATGCCGTCTGCGACTATGTGATGGCCATGGCCGAGCCTGCGCTGCGGCGCGGCATGATTGTCAATGAACGTGGCAGCGAGAGCGTTGAGGACGTCAGGTCCAATCGGGTGATGAACTTCGGCTTGGCCGATAGTGACGTTGTGCTGGAGCTTATCAATCATCGCCTCGCCGAAGCGGCCGGGATGCCGGTGGAAAACGCTGAGGGACTCGGCGTGCTGCATTATGTGCCCGGTGAGCGATATGCGCCCCATGTTGATTATATCGCCGAGACGCCGCAGAACGCCGAGCATCTGGCTGCGCGGGGCCAGCGAGTGCGCACCGTTCTTGTCTATCTTAATGATGATTTCGAGGGCGGCTCGACCGACTTCCCGCGCTTAAACCTCAGTTTCAAACCATCAAGGGGGTCAGCCCTGATCTTCGATAGCGTCGGACCTAGCGGTCAGGTTGAACCCTTAAGCTTGCACAGCGGAACACCCACTACGCGTGGAGAGAAATGGGTGATCTCCAAGTGGTTTCGAACTAAGGCCTTGCGGCCAGGACCGGGCGACGCGTAGCCATAGTCAGACGATCAAAAAGGAGCGGTAATGGCCTTCGCCAGAGTCAAAAGCAAACCCGACACTCTGAGCGCTGAAATTCGGCGCTTTGTGCAGGCCCCGCTGGAGCAGACCTCGTTTCTAAATAGCGTCCCCAAATGCGGCACACACCTATTGCGCAATATCGCGCGGATGTTTGTACCCTTGGAACAGCACTATGACCGGGAGTTCCTGCAGATCACGAACCTGGATCAGCACAAAGCAGCCCTCGATCCGAAGCGGCCCCAGTTCAGCGTCGGCCACATGCTGTTCGCCGATATCTCGGCGATCGCACTGAAGGACGCGCGCCATGTGGTACTGGTGCGAGACCCGTTTGACTATGTGCTGGCCCGGGCGCGGTTTTCCCTATCAGCCGAGTTTGACCATCCCAATCTCAATCATTTGAAAGGCGGGGCGGTCAGCGTTGAGCAGATGCTGAACATGATGATCTTTGGGATTCCAGGGCGAGGTCCGGCGCTGCGCGAAGCCTACACGTTCCATGCCCTGGCCTGGATGGGTGCCGGAGTCGAGGTGGTCCGCTACGAGGACATCGTGCGTCACCTGAAGGATCTAAACACGCCAGGAGCGGAAGCCTATTTCAGCGACCTACTCGGGAAATTTCGTATCAAGTTATCCCGAGATTGGCGCGAGCGGGTGCGGATTGGATCGGACCGCAAGCACAGTTCAACCACGCGCGAAACTCTTTCTCTGGGCCAGAACATACCAGAGGTACTGCCCGACACGCAGAAGCAGATGGTTGAGCACATGGCTCCCGGCCTGAGGGCATTGCTCGGTTATAGTTGACCGTCGCGCGATACCGCCCTCGCCCGCTCTTGCGTGGAGCGACTGCTTCTCCTGATCAGTCATGAAAAAGGGCGGTGGACTGAGGTCCACCGCCCAAATTCATTGCCTTATAGCGCTGGACTTAGAAGCGCAGCTTGATCCCACCGAAGTAACGGCGTCCGACCACGTCATAGGTCGATGGATCGGTACCGGACTGGACGTTCGGCGCGTAGGTTTCAGGGTCGCGATCAAACACGTTGTTCACGCCTAGCCGGAACTCAACATTGTCATTGAGCGCCCAAGTGCCGGTCATATCGAAGTACCAGATCGAATCTGTGCCGGTGAACTCCGTCTCGCCTGGGAATTCCAAACCAATACGGTTGTCCATGGCGCTGATGTAGCGAGCCCGGACGTTGACCTTATAGTCGTCCAGAAATTGCCACTCGGTATTAATGGTGGCCTTCCAAGCTGGGAAGCTCGTACCCAAGCCAGCCCCGAAGTAAGAGACCGTACCCGCGAAATCGATTTCTGGGACGCCAGCGATCGGATCCTGCTGATTGAACTCCAACACGTGGGTCAGCAGGGCATTCACCCTGACTGAACCCCAGCTTGAAGACAGACCAAGCCATTCAGCGTCGAAGCCATAGTCGAACTGCAGATCAATGCCGCTGGACTGTTGCTTGCCGCCGTTGGTTCCGGTGTAGTTTCCGGAAGCATTGACCGGATCGTAGAGGGCAAGGATGTCGCCCCCGAGACGGAGGATCGCCTGGCAGCTATCGTTAGTTGCGCTGTAGGTCTTGTTGGTGCCGTAATAGTTGTAGCAAGCCGCCACAATCTGGTTCGGAGTCGGGGTCAGGATCGCATTGTCGATCTTGATATTGTAGTAGTCGATCGAACCTTGCAGGCGCGACAACCACTGGTTTTCCCAAGGCGATTTCCACACCAGACCCAAGGCGACCGTCGAGGCCTCTTCGGCTTGGAGATCGATATTGCCGTCAGTGTTGGTGCTGAGCTGGGCACCAGGTGTTTGCACGAAAGTGGAGATCGCACCAGCGGCCACGCCTGTTGCCAGGCAAAGCGCCGTGACCTGGGCTCCAGAGGCACCCTTACGCGCCTGGGAGGTTACCGAACAAGGGTCGAAGTACTGAGGTGCGGAACCACCACCGGCAAACAGTTCACCGAAGTTCGGCTCACGAATCGAACGCTGGTAGGAACCGCGAACCCGCAGCAGGTCATTGATCTCCCAGCTCAGATCACCCTTGTAGGCCACCGAACCGCGACCCGCTGAATTCCTACCGGAGATCTTGTCGGTGAACTCCGATTCTGAGTAGCGGACACCGAGGTTCAGTTCGAGTGACTTGATGAGATATGCATCCTTCACCAATGGGATCAGGGCCTCACCGAATAGGTCGCGGAACGAGGTGGTACCAGCGTCAGGATTCTGAGTATTGAAACCGGAGATCGGGCCAGCGGCTGAGCCTGGGTCGAAGTCGTATTCGAAGCCGCGATACTCGGCACCCAACACGACACTCAACTCACCGGCAGGTAGATCGAAGACCGGACCAGTCACATAGGCCTGACCGATTTGCTGCTTCATGTCGGTGACCAAGGTCGAGCTGACTTCCAGGAACGCCTTACAGGCGGCTGAAATCGGCTGACGACCAAAGATATTGAAGCCACCGGCGCAGAGGCTGGCACCGCCGTCAGCGGCCTCGACCATCTGTTGAATACGCTGAGTATTCAAGTTGCCTGACTGGGTCTGGGCAATCTTGGTGCGGCCTTCTGAGACCGAGGCCTCATAGGTGAGCTTGGTGTCCGCGATTGGTCCACGAATACCGGCCATGAACTGAACGACCGTATTCTCATAGGAGGACTCCCGGAGACCGAGGCCCAAGGTCCGCTGACGCATGCGGAAGGGCTCGGTCGCACCGGCTCCCACCAAGCTTGGATCATCCCCAACACGCGAATTCAGCAGCGTGCGCAGATCATTAGGAATGAAGGGATTGGTTACAGGGATAACCAACACATTGGCGACAGCAGCCGCACCTAGAGTCACAAGACTCGACGAAACTTGACTCGATGACGCGTTCGCCGGGTTTCGGGTGCCGACAGTCGGGAATGGCGTAGGGGCCAGCGCGGTCGCGGCGGTATAACTGGTCCAACCGCCTTGGGCGAAGACTTCAACGCCGCTGTCAAACTCGTAATTGACCTTCGAGGTGAAGGAATAACGATCCAGCGGAGACACCAGGATGTTCACAAAGTCGAAGTTGTAGCTGTAGAGGTCGGGATAGAGCTTGCGATTAACCGTACCGTCGATGGGATAGCGGTAGTTCTGCGCGTTGATTGGGCTGTTGAAGATACCCTTGTGGAAAAGAGTGCCGTCCAGATTGAAGCCAATCGCTCCAGACGTCAGCGTGATGGCGGTGGAAGGCACGCCATAGGTAGCGAAGATGCCGTCTAGCGCAGCCTTGGTCGGCGCATTGGTGCCGCTCCAGAACAAGGCACCCTCCGGCAGGAAAGAGGTCGTTGCGGTGGCGTTCTGCGAGAACGGGCGCTGCGACTTGATCAGGCTCTCACGATAAGAACGATCAAAACCGAACACCGCGTTGCCCTTGCCGTCAGCGAAGTTGCCGCCCAGCGCCGCAGAGAATTGGTACTCTTCCGCATCGCCATACTCGGTCGAGTTGGAATAGCCGGCGCGGATGTCGACGCCTTCGAAGTTCTTCTTCAGCTTGATGTTGACCGCGCCGGCGATGGCGTCGGCACCGTAGGCCGCACCGGCACCGCCGGTGATCACTTCGATGGATTCGATCAGCGCCTGCGGAATGGTGTTGAGGTCAACCGTAAGGCTGTTGGCCGACACCATGGCCCGACGGCCATCAACCAGAACCACGTTGCGGTTCGCACCGAAACCACGAAGGTCGATATTAGACTGGCCGCCATTGCCGGGATTGTTCGACGTGGAGGTTCCCGCCGGATTGACCTGCGGCAAAGTGTTCAGATAGGTGTCCAGCGTAATGTCGCTATTGGCCACCAAGGCTTCAGCGGTGACGGTCGCGATCGGGCTGTTGGCGATGTAGTCCTTACGCGCGATGCGTGAACCGGTGATGACGAGCTCTTCAACCTGTGTGTTGTCGGCGGCGGCTGCGAAAGCCACCGTGCTGGTCGATGACATCGCCATAAATGCCGCGCTGCAAATCATGGATGACGCCAATAGGCGTTCCCGCGTTGTTATCATTTTCAAGGTCTAGGTCCTCCGGCGGTCCACCGATCATTACGATCCGCGATGCCCGCTCCCCAAGATAAAGTGGTCCCGAATCCAAACGATGAATTCGGTTACTTGAGAGTTACGGGCGTTACACCCTAGGGGTCAACGAAGATTACGGCTGCGAAATGTTTCCGACGTCAACCTGTCGCATTCTAGCCACAGATCGGCGCGCTAGACCCCTGCTGCGCACGATTTAACCCTAATCGCCCGCGATCCGGACCTGATATGCGCCTCGAAAGGGGGCGCTTGCCTCATTCCACGAGACGCGATCAACTGTCGGTGGGGTCAACGGAGGTCGACATGCGCAACTCAATTAGTTTTTTCGGACTAGCGGCTGCTTTGGCTTTGGCGGGCTCTCCAAGCCTTGCGGCCTCCAGCGATGCGCAGGTTGTTCGCGATGTGCTGGATTGCCGCGGCAACACCGATCCCGTTGCGAGGCTCGCCTGTTTCGACAAAGCTGCTGGTGCGCTTAACCTAGCTCAGACCGCTGGCGACATCGTCGTCGTTGACCGCGAGCGGGCCCGAGAAATTCGCAAGTCAGCCTTCGGCTTCTCTCTTCCGTCGATGAGCTTCTTTGAGCGGGGCGAAAAGCCCGAGCAGATCGACCGCATCACCGCCGTGATCGCCAGCGTCCGGATGAACTCCGCCGGAAAGTGGGTGATCAAGCTGCAAGACGGGGCCATCTGGAGCCAGACCGACTCGGGGGCGCTTGGGCGCGCACCCGCCCCCGGAATGGGCGTGGTGATCAAGGCCGCCAGCATGGGCAGCTATTTCTTCAGCGTTGACGGCCAACGCTCCTTCCGCGCCCACCGCGACCAGTAGCGCCCCAAAAGGTGGAGCATTTAAGCGCTCGCTCACCGATCCTTGGGATCCAGCGCGTCGCGCAGGCCATCGCCGATGAAGTTGAAGCTCATCAGGGTGATGATCATGGTCAGCGAGGGGAAGACCAGCAGCCACCAGGCCAGCTCCATATCCTGCGCCCCACCCGCAATCAGCGCGCCTAGTGAGGCCATCGGCGGCTGGACGCCCAGGCCTAGAAACGACAGGAAGCTCTCGGCCAAGATCACCGCCGGTATGGTCAGGGTCACATAGACCACCACCGGCCCCAACAGGTTGGGCACAATATGGCGGCCAATGATCGCGCCTTGGGTCAGGCCTGCCGCCCGCGCCGCCTCAATGAATTCCTTCTGTTTCAACGAAAGGGTCTGACCACGCACGATGCGGCTCATGGTCAGCCATTCCACCGCCCCGATGGCCACAAAGATCAAGATGACGTTGGAGCCAAAGGTGACCATCAACAGGATCACAAAGAAGATGAACGGCAACGAATAGAGCACATCGACAATCCGCATCATCACTTCATCGGTGGCACCGCCGACATAGCCCGCCACGGCACCCCAGATAACGCCGATCACCAGTGAGACCGCAGTTGCCACAAAGCCAATGGCCAGGGACATGCGCAAACCCATCAGCAGCCGCGCCAGCAGATCACGTCCCAGCGCATCCGTACCCAGCAAATGACCGTTGGTCAGCGGCCCGACCCAGACATCGACCTTGTTGACGCCGTCAAAGGCAAACGGGATCAGGCTTGGGCCGATCAGAGCCGCAGCCAGCAGGACCGCCAGGGCGATCATCCCGCCGAGCGCCGCGCGATTGCGCAACAGCCTGCGCCGCGCGTCGTCCCAGAGACTACGACCCTTGACGGGCAGGACAACAGCACCGGTCATGACAACCGCACCCGTGGATCAAGCGCCGCATAGATCAGGTCCGCCACCAGATTGAGCACCATGATCAGGGCGGCATAGAAAATCACCATGCCCATGACCACCGTGTAGTCGCGCTGTAACGCACTGATGACAAAGAATTTTCCTAGACCCGGCAGATTGAAAATCTTCTCCACCACCAGGGAACCGGTCAACAGGCCCGCACAGGCCGGCCCCAAATAGCTGACCAGCGGCAGGATCGCGGCGCGCAGGGCGTGGCGACGCACGATCAAGCTCATCGGCAAGCCTTTAGCCTTGGCGGTGCGCACATAGTTGGATTGCAGCACCTCGACCATGCCCGAGCGGGTCAGCCGTGAAATGATCGCGATCTGCGGTAAGGCCAGGGTGGCGATCGGCAGGATCAGATTGGGGATCGCCCCACCATTCCAACCGCCGTTAGGCAACCACTCTAAGGTCGACCCGAACAGCAAGACCAATAAAGGCGCGGTCACGAAGGCTGGGATGCAAACCCCCAAGATCGCCAGGCCGGTGATGCCGTAATCCAGACCGCCGTTCTGTCGCAGCGCCGCCAGCACGCCCAGGCTCATGCCGATGGCGGTGGCCAGCGTGATCGCCGACAGACCCAAGACCAAACTGACCTTGTAGTTCTCCTTCAGGATCTGCAGGACGGTCTTGTCCTTGTACTTCAGCGAAGGCCCGAAATCCCCACGCATCACGCCGCCTAGATAACTGACATATTGCTCGCCGAGGGGACGATCCAGGCCGTACTTGGCCATGACATTGCGCTCGACTTCGGGCGAGAGCTTGCGTTCGCCGACAAACGGATTGCCCGGTGCCGCGCGCATCATGAAGAAGGCCAGTGTCACAACCAGAAACAAGGTCGGGATAGCAACCAACAGACGCCGACCGATGAAACGCAACATATGTTGGCCAGACTTCCGCAACTGCGCCTTTTCGTAAGGCCAGACATTGCGAAACTTCCACCGCCCCCCGATGATGTCAACGAAGCCCTCGCAATCACAGGCAATATCATGACGGAATTTCGCGCAGTCACCGACCAGCTGTCGGTCGCCCCGCAAATCGCCTTGGACGATTTAGCCAAGGCGGCAGCGCAGGGCTTCCGGCTCGTCATCAATAACCGACCTGACGGCGAAGAGCCCGGCCAACCCACCAGTGCCCAAGTTGAGGCCGCCGCCACGGCTGCGGGCCTCGCCTATGTCCACATCCCGGTGCGCGGCAGCCCGACCCCGGAACAGGTGGAAGCCGAGCAACAGCTCTTTGCAACCGAACCGGGGCCAGTCTTAGCCTTCTGCCGATCGGGCACGCGCTCGATCATCACCTGGTCCCTAGGTCAGGCCCTGGCCGGTGATCTCAGCCGCGCCGAACTGGTCGCCTTGGGAGACGCCGCCGGCTACGACCTTTCCAATGTCTTGCCGCGCTAAAGGGGGCCGCGCTAACCTGGGCTGGAGGCGATCGCCACCCGAACGGCACCCAGCGCCAAGGGCTCCGGCTCGCAGCTCGCCAAACCTAACAGCAGCTGCATCGCTATGAGACATAGGAACGCCAAGGCGACACGCTGGAGCCGTTTTGATACATAATTTGCGGCTTTCGCTGCGCTCACGGCCCAAACCTCGCTAGATTGGGCAGGCCAGCGCAAAGGTCGCGCCGAGACAGGAACCCAACCGATGATTCCCTATGTTCGTGAGATCAAGTTCGACTATGGCGTCTGTGACCAGGTCTCGCCGCTGATCCGTCGGGTGGTGGCCAACAACCCCGGCCCCTTCACCTATCTAGGCACCGGCACCTATATCGTCGGCAAGGGTCAGGTGGCGGTGATCGACCCCGGCCCGGACCTGGATGATCATCTTGAGGCGATCCTGGCGGCCACGGCAGGCGAGACCATCACCCACATTCTGATTACTCATCACCATTCGGACCACTCGCCGCTGGCCGCCCCGCTCAAGGCCCGCACCGGGGCGACCATCTATGGCTGCGCCGTCGCTGCGCCCAAGGCCCTGGACAGTGTGATCACCGAGGCTGGCAGCGATTTTGGCTTTATGCCGGATGTCAGCGTCTGCGGCGGCGGCCAGCAATTCACCGGCCCTGGCTGGACCTTGGAGGCACTCGCCACCCCCGGACACACCTCCAACCACAT
>JANPNB010000370.1:0-6216 GCA_031427275.1 Alphaproteobacteria bacterium
GTCGTTGCCGCCCAACAAAACCTAGTCAGGGGCTGCGCGGTTGCCCCGAAGCCGTGAAAGTTGGCGTTGTGCAAATAACGGACCGTAATTCCCGGCATAATTAAATACAGCGTCACCGTGCCTGTGGCGGTATTGTCAGTCCAGGCTTAGCCTCGCGGTAAGCCGGGCGAGCTTTCACTTGCCCGCTGTTCCGATGCCCAGCTATGGTCTGGCGGCGATGTTGGGTGGGGTGCCCTGAATGGCTGACGTCTTCATCTCCTATGCGAGATCCACGGAAAAGCAGGCTCAGGCGGCTGCCGGGAGCCTGCGATCCTTGGGCTACAGCGTGTGGTTTGACGAGGAGCTGCCGACGCACCGCGCCTACACCGACGTCATTGAGGAAGAGTTGGAGGCGGCCAAGGCGGTGCTGGTCATCTGGTCCGCAGAGAGGCCGTGCGGTCGCAGTGGGTCATGTCCGAGGCCAATCGCGCGCGTGCGGCCGACAAGCTGGTTCAAATGGCGATCGACGGAGCGCGCCTGCCGATGCCCTTCGACCAAATCCAGTGTGCGGAGCTGAAGGGATGGAGTGGTGACACCGAGGTGCGCGACTGGGCCCGGATCATCGCCAGTATCACCGACTTGGTTGGGACCCGCAGGGCGGCCTCGTTGACGATCAAGGTGCCGTTGCCCGCCGTGGCAACAGCGTTTGAGCCGCTGCTGGCGGTCTTGCCCTTCGACAACCTCTCGGGCGACGCCGACCTGCTCTATTTCTCAGACGGCTTGTCGGAGGAGATTCTGCAGACCGTCGTCAGGACGACCGGGCTGAAGGTGATCGGGCGCTCCTCAAGCTTCCAATTCCGCGGCGCTGCCAAGGTCGCGCGGCAAGTGGCGGGTGACCTGGGTTGCAGCCACGTGTTGGACGGATCCGTGCGGCGGAGCGGCGAGAGAGTGCGAATCGCGGCCAGCCTGGTTGAGTGCGATAGCCAGACCACGCTTTGGTCGGATCGCTTTGATCGCGACCTGTCCGACGTCTTTGCTCTGCAGGACGAAATCGCCGAGGCGGTGGCGCTGGCGCTGAAGGCCACCTTCGCTCCATCGCCGATCACCGGCCCTATCGATCCGGTCGCCTACGATCTTTACCTACGCGCCCGAACGTCGAGTCCCGGCCGGATGGGGGCCTTCGACGCTGGCTTGCTACAGCAGGCAACGGCGCGCGCGCCTGGGTTCGCCCAGGCTTGGGCGGCGCTGGCAATAACGCGGGCCACCCAGGCGGCGAATGCTGAGGGGCCAAGGCTGACTTCCGCCAGACCAGAAGCGTTCGAGGCCGCGCACAAGGCGCTCGCGCTGGACCCCGGTGCAGGCACCGCTTACGTCGCGCTGGCGCTATTGGAGCCGATCTGCGGCCGGTTCAAGGAGATCGAGGACCTCTTTGAGCGCGCCCTCGAAGCGTCTCCGGACGACCAGGTGGTGCTTGAGCGACTCAGCCGCTGGCTACACGGCGTCGGCCGCAGCCGTGAGGCGCTGGCCCGCATCACGCGGGCCTACGAAATCGACCCGCTCTATCACCAGGGGGCAAACTGGTACGCCGTGATGATCGCCCTGGAGGGGCGCACCGAGGAGGCCTTCACGGTGTGGGACAAGGCCCGTGAGCGTTGGCCTGCCTTCGACGTCCTGTTGTTTAATCCTCTCAACTCTGCGGTTCACATCGGCGACTGGGGACGCGTTGAACAGTTGCTCGCGCACGCTGAAGCCTTAGAACTCAACAGCCTCCACGTGCGCGAAGCCGTCGCCCGTGCGCGCAAAGCCCGCCATGCCGGGCCGCAATCGGCCGATTCACTTATCGAGCGAATGAAGGCTGAGGTTGGTCAGTCGGGCACCGTTGACCTCAGGATCCTGGTCGAAACATACGCACAGACCCAGGGTGCCGCAGGCGGTGTGTTTGAGGTCGTCGAACAGGCGTCGTTTGCGCATCTCTTCGAACCCGGCGGTCGCTTGGTGCCCCGCGACTATGGACTGCACGTCCTGTTCAACGGTGACCAGCCGATCCAGCGCGACCCCCGTTTCCCAAGACTCTGCGCCAAGTTGGGTCTCTGCGACTATTGGTCGGATACGGAACATTGGCCCGATTGCGCGGATCGGGTGGCTTTGCTGTACGACTTCAAGGCCGAGTCCCGGCAACTCTCGCGCCGTGGCTAACCCAACTTCAACTTGGCCAGGTTAGGCTTGGGGATGGCGGCTGTGAAGGGGCCGGTGGCTTTGGCCTTGTCCATGGCCAGGTCCGCCCAGGCGCCCGCAAAGGCGGCGGGGTCGCCGGGAAAGCCGGTGAGTTGGCTGAAGGTCGGGGGGTGGCGCTTTAGGGTGGTGGTTAACTGGGCCCAGAGAGGGAGATTGTCAGTTGGGGCCTCCTTTTCGAGCAGCGGCTGACCGGCGGCGATCTTGGCCACCAGACGCGCGAAGGCGGCGTCAGCCGTGTGGATGTGGACGTGGCCGGACGGCAGGTCTTTCAGGGCAGCCAGCAGACTGGTGAGGATCATGGTCTGGGCCGTGGTGTTACGCTGGCCGCCAGCCTGGCCATCACCCTGACTGCGAACATAGCCCCAGCCGCCGCAGCGAAAGGCGGGATGATAGGCGGCGGCGATCCAGATTTTGGCCGTCATGCTAAGCGCGGGCGGCGATGTCGGTGATGGCGTGATCGCCGCCTTTGCGGACCACCAGGTCGGCGGTGGGGCGGGCCAGGACGATGTTGTCGCGCAGGTTTTTGAGGTTGACCTTGTCCCAGACCATGCGGGCGAAATCTTGGGTGTCGGCGGCGCTCATGGATCGGAAACGGGCATAGAACGAGGTCGGGTCATGCTCGGCGGCAGCCCACAGGTCCATAAAGCGGGTGACGTACCAGCTTTCCAGGTCGACCTCATCGGCATCTAAATAGATCAACAGGTCCAGGGGGTCAGGGGCCTTAGGGTCAGTGGCGCGGTGGTGCAGGTTCAGACCCTCGACGATCAGAATGTCGGGCGGACTGAGGGCGCGGGTCAGGCCCGGGTCGATGTCATAGGTGACGTGGGAATAGGAGGGAAAGTCGGTGGCCTGCGTGCGGATCGTGGTCAAGGCCTTGGCGAAGGCCAGATTGTCGTAGCTGGGCGGAAAGCCCTTTTGGTCGAGGAGGTCGAGCTCCGTCAGGCGCGCATTGGTCATCAGGAAGCCGTCGGTGGTGACCACCTCAACGGCAGGCGTGTGACTGCGAAGCCGGGTCTGAAGCTGCTCAGCCAGTGTGCTCTTGCCCGAGGCTACGGCACCGGTGAGACCGACGATGAGCGGGCCGGTTGCAGGGCGACGGGCCACGATTTGGTCGGCCAGGGTGATCAGGGTCGGGGCTGTCATTGGGGTTTCCAGAATTGGAAGGTGCGTAGGCCCTCTATCATCGGCTCACGCGCGAGGCCAAGGGCATCAGTGACGGCAAAGGACGCGCCGAAGAAGGTGCTGGAGACCTGGGGTATAAAGAAGAACGCCGCCAAGAAGACTAAGGGTGCCAAGGGCTCAAACCGTCGCAGAGACGCGCTGAACGTTGGCGGCAGGAAGGGACGAATAGCGCCATAGCCGTCGAAACCGGGCACAGGGATCAGGTTGAGAACCAAAGCAGTGGCCTGAAGCAGCGCCAAGAAGGCCAGCGCATTGGCAAGGGCGAAGGACAACTGCAGGTTAACCGTGACCCCAAGGGTGAGGGTCAGGGTGATCAGAACCGCCAGGGTACCAACTGGACCGGCCAGAGATGCGGCTGAGCGCCAGGCACGGCTGCGCATCAGGTCGTCGCGCAGATAGACAGCCCCGCCGGGAAAGCCGATGCCGCCGAGCGCCAGGGCGATCAGTGGAAAGACTAGCGTTGTCTGGAGATCGGCATACCGACGCGGATCGAAGGTGAGATAGCCCTTATCGACAACGGTATGGTCGCCTGCGCGATAGGCGACCCAGGCGTGGCAGAACTCGTGTACGCCGACGGCCAACACCCACCCCAGAGCGACGAAGACAAAGGTCAGGGGTCCGGCCCAGGCTGGCCAAAGGTTCAAGGCGATACCGGAGGCAATCCATCCGGCCAGGATCAGGAAAACCGGATTTCGCGAAGCTCTACTAGAGACAGGTGATTGCGGGGCGTTGGCCAAACCGGCTATTCCACTTCTTAGCTGAGCGTTAGGGTCGGGGCAGTATGGCGAGAGACCGGCGCAACTCAAGGACACGCCGCATCGTTTCGGTCAAAGGACGTTCTGCCATCTTAGCCATTCTGGTCCGCGCGGGTCGCCTATGACCCAGGTGTTTGTCGCAGAGATTGGCGGGCGTGGGGTGTTGGCGCTGAATGCTGACGGCTTGGCGGCGGCCAAGGCGGTGCTGGCCGACCCCGATGTTGCCGCTGAGCTGCGCCAGTTTCAGACCGATGAAGCGATTATCTGGAACGGTACCGATGAGGTGTTGGTGCGTGCGCCACAACCAGACGAGCAGGCGCTGTGGCAGAAGGCCTTCCTGCAGGCCATCGGCGAGCGCGATGTGAGCTATGAGGACGCGGTGTCTGAAACCTGGATATGCCTATTGGTGGCGGTTTTGAAGCCTTAAGTACACCCGCCGGACGGGGATGGTTTGAGGTCCTGGCGGAGTCTGAGATCATCGTTTGATCCGTTCGACGATCAGCGGCAGGCCACCCTTGGGTTTTAGGGTGACGTGAGCGAAGGCTTCGACCTTGTGGCCCTCTACCGGTTTGAACCGAAACCGTGCCAGCCAGTGGGATAGCGTCAGGAGGCCCTCGGCCTGGGCAAACGCCATGCCGATGCAGATGCGTGGCCCGGCTCCGAAGGGGATATATTGGAAGCGGTGGTGGGTGGCCTTGGCTTCTGGGTCGAAGTTCTCAGGATTGAACAGCTCTGGTCTGTCCCAAAGCTTGCGATGACGATGGACCACCCAGGGCCAGACGCTGATCATCTCGCCTTTGCGCACCCTCTGGCCGCAGATTTCGTCTTCAGCCATGGCCTCGCGGTCCATGCGCGGCACTGGGGGATAGAGCCGCAAGGTCTCGTCCCAGACCATCCGCAGATAGGGCAGGCGGGTGAGGATATCTTCGGGAGTACCGCCCGCGTCCCAAGCGATCTTGGCCTCTTCGTGGGCCCAGGCCTGGGCTTGAGGGTCTTGGCTCAGCAGATAGAGCGCCCAGGCCAGGCCATTGGCGGTGGTCTCATGGCCGGCCACGAAGAAGGTGACAGCATTGTCGAGGGCGAGCTTAGCGGCGGTCTTGGGATCGTACTGCTGAGCAAAGGCTTCGAGCAGTCGGGTCATGAAGTCGGCGCTCGGCGACGGGCTGGCCTGTCGACGGGCAATGAAGTCCGCCAGGTGGTCGATGATGATTTTGCGACCGATCTTGCCGCGTCGTTGCAGCGCGCTCTGATCAAGCCAAGGCATGCCGATCAGGAAGCCTAGTCGGTACTCTGCGGGGGCCGCAATCAGCGCTTCCAGATGTTGGCCCGAGTCATCGAACGAAAGCCCTGCCTCGCCTGAGAACAGCGCCGCGTCGATGATCTCAAAGGTGGTGCGCGTCGCCTCGGCGGCAACGTCAATGACAGGGCTATTGCTGGTGGCCCAACGGTCAGCGGTCTGCTCGGCGCACTTGGCGAAGATCGGATTGAAGCCGCTGAGCGCCGCCGGGGTGAAGACCGGGGCCATCATCTTGCGTTGCTGGCGCCAGAGGGGTCCCTCAGCCGTGAACAAACCCTCCCCGATTGTGGGTGCCAAGGTGGCACGCACGAAGCCGGGTTTCTCGTAGTTGGCGGCGTTGTCGAGGAAGACGTGCTTGATCCCCTCCGGGTCACTGATCCCGTGATAGGTGAGGTGGAGAAACTGCTGTTTGCGGTTGAGGACGTCGAACGTTTCCTTGGGCCAGCCGACCAAGGGGTTCTTGGCGGTCTCTCCAAAGAACATCTCGACCAGATTGGGCCAGCGGTCTGTCTGCTCCGGCGCGGTGGGTCGAAAGTGAGGGTCGAGGGTGAGGGCGGTCGTCATGGTCAAAATCCCTTGGCCTTGAGGCAGGTCAAACATCTGCCAATTGCTGCATTGCACCAAACGATATAAGTGTGCTGTTCTTGTGAGGTGAGATCACAGAGGACGGGCCGTGGAAAAACGCGCACTGCCGCCATTGACGGCGCTTCGGGCCTTCGAGGCCTTCGCGCGGCGGGGCAAGATGACGCTCGCCGCCGAGGAGCTGTT
>JANPNB010000371.1:0-23003 GCA_031427275.1 Alphaproteobacteria bacterium
GGCCAGCAGGGCCGAGCTGATGTCGTCGTAGTCTGCGCCAATGCTGTAGGCGTTGGAGAGGGCGCGGCGGTCCTTGACCTGCTGAACCACCCACTGGCGGCCGACAGTTTCCAGTACATAGGCCTCTGCCGCATCGGCAATGATGAAGCCGTTCTGATAGTAGAAGCGGCCAAGGTGGCCGCAGTCGCCGCCCTGGCCATGGCATTCCAGCAGCTCGATAATCACCGCCACGGCGGCCTTGGCGGTGGCGGCGCGTTCCAGACCTAGGCGGACCAGGTCCATTCCGGTGAGCGCGGGCTTGCGCTGGGCAGGCGTCTTGGCGTGAAGGGCCTCATTGCCGATGACCACGCCGTGGCTATTGGCCCCCATCTCCGCCCCCCACATCCAGAACGGGCGGCTGATCAGCACGGGGTGGGTCTGCGCGACATCGGGGATGGTGATGTAGGTCAGCTTAAGGTCGCCGCCTGTTTTGCGTAGTGGGTGCATCTCCAGCACCTGCGCCTCATTGCGCTCCCGGTCGCTGTTCTTGGCAAACAGGGCGGCGCGGCGCGGTGTCTGAGCGGCCAGAGCTACGAGGGTATCGCACATGGGGGGGTGACTACGAAGATTGTGGCTTGGGAGACACGAAAAACACGAACGGCGCGCGGCGGCGCGAAATGTGCTAAGCTTAGACCATGACCCGCGAAGGCATACTTTCAACCCTGCGTCAGGACGTGGTCGAGCTAAAACGGCTCGGCGCGGCGCGATTGTTCCTGTTCGGCTCGGTGGCTCGGGATGAGGCTGGTCCCGGTAGCGACGTGGATCTGTTCTTGGATTTTGAGAATCCGAAATTCAGTCTGGTGGAGCTCGTGGCGCTTCAACGCCGAATCTCAGGGCTGCTAAAGCGGCCCGCCGATCTGATGACGCGCAACAGCATTCATTCCCGCCTACGTGCCGGTATCGAGAGCACAGCGATACAGGTGTTCTAGCCGATGCGTGACCCGCGCGCGTTCGATTAGAAGATATTGCTGAGGCTATTGCAGGCATTCGGGAAACTCTTGAAGGCGTTGACTTTCGAAGGTTCGAATCCAGCTGGCAGATGAGACGCGCTGTTGAACGCGGCCAGGAAATCATTTCCGAGGCCAGTCGCGGGCTGGATGACGAGACTCGGACTGCGCATCCGCAGGTGCCCTGGTCGGATATTGCTGGGATCGGAAATGTGCTGCGGCACGAATACCACCGGGTTGAAGCCTTGATCATCTGAAACATTACGGTCGACCACCTGCCGGTCTTGGCGCGGGCAATCGAAGATTTGCTGGGTGAGGGCTGATAGATGAGCTGCCTTGACTCCCCAGCCTACAGAAGGCCACAACACGCCTAGGTGAGCTGCGGGCTGGCGGCGGAAAATGGCGCTCACCTTTCGTCCTGTTGCGCTGAGCGCGCGGGTTGCGCCCTCACATCTTCGGATTTTCACATGACATCCTCCAACGCCCTATGGCGCGATCCGCAATTTGCTAGGCTGTGGGCGGCGCAGGCGATTTCTGCCTTTGGCGCGCGGATCACCCGGGAGGGGCTGCCGATCCTGGCGGTGACCACCTTGCTTGCGCCGCCCGCCGCACTCGGGGTCTTAGCCGCGATTGCCGGTGGGGTTTCGCTGGTGATGGGTTTGGGCGCGGGCGGGGCGGTGGACCGCCGGGCGCGGCGGCCGATCCTGATTGGCGCAGACCTGGCGCGGGCGCTGATCCTGATCACCGTGCCGTTGGCGGCGGTGCTCGGCATCTTGTCCATGACCCAGGTGTTCATCGTCGCCGGATTGGTCGCCGCCTGCAGCGTAGTGTTCGATATGGCCAGCCACGCCTATCTGCCCGGCGTGGTGGGGCCGACACGCCTGGTGGAGGGCAATGCGCACTTGGCCACCACGGAGTCGGTGGCTGAGATCGGCGGGCCTGCTTTGGCCGGGGTGTTGTTCCAGGTGTTGAGTGCGCCGTTTGCCCTGGTGGCCAATGCCGGGACTTACTTGGCCTCAGCGGCGTTCCTCTCGACAATCAAGGGCACGGAACCCGCGCCGGATGCCACGCAGCCTGGCCACTGGACCGCAGAGATCACCCAAGGCTTCCGGCTATCCTGGGCCGAGCCTCGGGTGCGGGCGCTGTTGCTGATGGGTATGACCCAGGGGCTGTTCGGCGGCGTGTTCTCGGCGCTCTACATTCTCTATGCCCTAAAGACCCTGGGCCTACCGACGGCGGCGCTGGGCATCGCCATTGCGGCGGGTGGGGTCGGTGCGCTGATGGGGGCGTGGCTGGGGCCGTGGCTGGGCAAGAAGGTGGGGGTGGGACCCGCGATCCTGCTCAGCATCCTCGGCGGCGCGATCTCGGCGTTCTGTATCTCGCTGGCCCCGACGGAGCGGACAGGCGCGATGACGGTGATGATCCTGACCCAGATCAGCGGCGACGCCCTTGGCGTATCGGCCCACATCCTGATGACCAGTCTGCGCCAGGCGCTCATGCCGCAGGCGGTGTTGGGGCGGGTGTCCGGCGCATTCCAAGCCTCTGCGGGCGGACTAGCGGTGGTCGGTGCCATGGTCGGCGGCTGGCTGGGCGGCGTGGTCGGGCCCCGCGAAGCGCTGGCGGGTGCGGCGGTGGGGTTCCTGGTGATCCCACTGGTGGGGGTGTTTTCACCGTTGAGGCGCGTGCGGGATATCAGCGCCTAATCCGCGTCGACAGAATGATTGAACTGGTCGTGCGTTCCACGCCTTCGATCAGGCCGATGTCGTCCAGCACAACGTCAAGTTCGCCGATGGAGGCGGCGGCGAGTTCGATGATCATGTCGTAGGCCCCGCTGACTGAGTGCAGGGCTAAGACCTGCGGGGTGGCGCGTAGGGTGGCTTCGATGTGGCGGGCGGCCTTGGGGGCGGCGGTGACCAGGACGTGTCCGCGCACCTTGCGGGCCTCTAGCGGCTCGCCCAGACGGATGGTGAAGACCGCGATGATGCCTTGGGCCACCAGCTTGTCGATGCGGGTCTGGACCGTGGTGCGCGAGACGCCCAGCCGGCGCGCCAGGGTGGCGGTGGGCAGGCGTGAGTCGGTTTCTAGCAAACGGATCAGGGCTTGGTCGCGAGCATCAAATTGCATATCGGCGGTATAATTTGTCATATCGCACTCATGAAACGCGCATATCAGACGGAAAGTCTGTTCACAATGTAGCACGAATTGCCGAACCTGAGCATGAAACTCTGGGAGCCGAGCAATGCGCAAGATCGTGGTGATTGGCGGGGGTAAGATCGGGGCGGTGATTGCGCAGATGTTGGCCGAGACCGGCGACACGGCGTGACCGTCGTGGATCGGTCGGCCGAAGCTCTGGCGGCGATCCTGAGCCATGCGAATGTGGCGACGGCCCGTGTGGATGTTACGGATGACGTCGCCTTGGACGGCGTGCTGAGTGGCGCGTTTGCGGTGCTGTCGGCGGCCCCGTTCCATCTGACCGGCAAGGTGGCGCAGGCCGCGGCGCGGGTGGGTTGTCACTATCTGGACCTGACCGAGGATGTGGCCACGACGCGCCAGGTCAAGGCGCTGGCGGTGGGGTCCAAGAGCGCGTTCATTCCGCAGTGCGGCTTGGCGCCCGGGTTCATCTCCATCGCCGGGGCCGAGTTGGCGCTGGGTTTTGAGAAGGTCGATGAGCTGCGGCTGCGGGTGGGCGCTCTGCCGCGCTATCCGTCCAATTCGCTGGGCTATAATCTGACCTGGTCGACCGAGGGCGTGATCAACGAATATTGCGAGCCTTGCGAGGCGCTGGTCGATGGCGAACTGCGCGAGGTCGAACCCATGGAGGGGCTGGAAAGCTTCAGCCTCGACGGGGTGACCTATGAGGCGTTCAACACCTCTGGCGGATTGGGCAGTTTGGCCGAGGTGTTGGCCGGCAAGGCCAAGAACCTGAATTATAAGTCCGTGCGCTATCCCGGCCATTGCGCCCTGATGCGGACCTTGTTGAGTGACCTGAACCTGCGCCATCGCCGCGACCTGTTGAAGGACGTGTTGGAGGGCGCGGTGCCCGGAACCGAGCAGGATGTGGTGGTGTTTTTCGTCACCGCCTCGGGTTGGCGGGGCGGACGGCTGATGCAGGAAAGCTATGCTGGCAAGGTGTTGGGCGAGCATCATGGGGCCGGCTTCTGGAGCGCCATCCAGGTGACGACGGCAGCGGGGATCTGCACCGTGCTGGATCTGCTGGCGGCGGGGAAATTGCCGCAGAGCGGCTATGTGCGGCAGGAAGAAATTTCATTGAGTGACTTCCTGGCTAACCGGTTCGGCCGCGCCTATCGCCAGCCTGGGGACGCGATGGTGGGAACCCCTGCGGCGGCCTGAGGACCTGGTCTGATTCATGAATTGTTAAGCTCCAAAGGTCCGCGCCTGTCCCGGCGTGGCACATAGGGGTCAGATCATGAAGTCGATGTTTGCACTGGCAGTTGGACTGCTGTTTGCGCTTCCTGTCGTGGCACAGCCGCTTGAGGGTTTCCTCAAAATTGACGGCGTCAAAGGCGAGGTCACCGATCCGGGCCACAAAAAATGGATGCGGATCACCGGCATCTCGAGTTTGCCGGAAGGTTGCGTGGGTGATGAGGGCGGTGGCCACCTGACGGTTCGCGTCAACCGCAAACCCGAAGCCAAGTACCTGCCAAGCCTAGGCGGTTGGGACGGGGCCAGCGCGCGCTTCGAGCTAACCGACCCTAACGGCGAACCTTTGGTCATGGTGCTGTACGACGTCTATGCGTCCAACACCTATTCAGGGTCTGGGGCTCGGACGATCGAGATCGGCTACACAGCAGTAGAGGGTGCCCCAACGGACGGCTCCGACACGATCACTCTGAACTTCAAGCAGGTGAAGTGGGAGCGGCTGAGCTGTTCGAAGCGGGCCGTGGCTGCCCGCTGAGAATCGATGGCAAGTGGGCAAGACAGGACCTATAAACGCCAGTCAATCTGCGCCACATCTTGAGGTGACCCGGGTTTCGGAGCGACGGCCATGATCAAGCTGACATTTCCGCTGGTGCGGTTGCCACATCTGACCCGCGAGGCGTTTCAGGACTATTGGTGGGGTACCCATGGCCCCCTAGTGACCAGTGTGCGCGAGACCCTACGCATCAAGCGCTACGTGCAGATGCACTCAATGCCCGATGAGATTTCCCATGGCTTGAGATCGAGCCGCAATGCGCCGCCGCCCTATGACGGGGTAGCGCAGCTTTGGTACGCGAGCCTGGAGGATCTGGGTGCCCTGGCGGGCGACAAGGCCGCGCAGGAGGCTGGTCGGATGTTGTTGGAAGACGAGCGCAAATTCATCGACCACGCAAAGTCGCCGATTTGGTGGGGTCAGGAACGGGTGATCTTCTGATCTGGCTCTAAGCGGTTCCGGAGGGGGCGCTTTCCAACCAGCTGTGCAGGATGGCCAGAACCTGTCGGCCGGGCTGGAAGCCCCGGGTGACGACACCGTAAGCGCCTTCCGAGCTGGGGCCGGCAACTAAGGTTGGGAACCCTGTGACGCCCGCGCGCTGCGAGGTTCCATAGTCTGACCACGTCTCGTTTTTCAGGTCTTCACCGTCATAGGCTTTGACGAAGTCGCCGGCGCTCAATCCGATCTCCGAAACCATGGCGGCCAAGACGGCCACCTGGGTGATGTCTCTACTTTGTGCGTAGAACCCTGCCTGTAGTTTTCCGAGGAACGTCAGGGCCAATTCCGCATCGTGGCGGCGGACCCAGACGACCGCCCGGGCAGCCGGATCGGTATCATAACAAAAGTCGGCGCGGTCCATGACCGAACCATCAAAGGGTAGGTTGGCGGCTTCCTCAACATGGTGCCAGTGACCAATGATCTGGCTCTTAGCTTCCGCCGTCATCGGGGTGTCGGTACCCGGACGCAGACCACCCATCACCAGACGAATCGGAAGGGCGCGACCGAACGCGCGCCGGATATCGGCGATGACGGGCGAGAATCCGTAGCACCATGAGCACATGGGGTCGGAGAAATAGATGAGGTGCGGGCCATCCATATTTGACTCTCGCCTTAGCTGAACCAGGCTCAGTTTAGGGGATTTCGGCCTAAGCCTTCCAGTCAAATCGAATGATGCTGCTTGGCCAGTCAGAAACCCTGAGGAACCGACGAGACTGCAGTAGCCCCTTAGCGGATTGCTCTTCGATCGGAAGGTCCGTGTAACCGACCAGGAATTTCCCCTGTGGCGTCAGATCATAGGCCCGCTTGATAACGGCCAGTTGCAGGAAACGCCCCTCGCCCGTGGCGCCGTCCGCCGCCGCCGCATCCAGGTGATAATGGAACTGACCAAATTCGCTGTTGCTATGGATCGCCCGGACACGATCATCGCCAACCGCCATGGCTATGATGGCCTGGGGCGGACAGAATACGATGCTCAGAATGTAGCCCAGCATCACCCGGGTCGAGTGGAACGGCAGTTTCTTACGTCGATAAAGGGCCTGGCGCATGCCCATGAGAATCGGGATTTTCAGCAGAGCCCGCAATCCCGTAACGATCTCCAAGTGCAGGTCACGATACTGTCCGACGATCTTGCGCGCATCATAACGAACGTTGGTGCTGATATCGCGGTAGTAGCTTTCCCAGTCTGGCCAGTTCGCAAAGTCGATACCTTGGACGAGAATGTTTCGGCAGTTGAGGTTCCCGACACCGGCGATGGACCGCAGTTCGTCCTCGCGCGACTTTTCGGGAACCCACTGCCAGCCGTATTCGTAGGTCCCGCGACCGCAGGCTCTGAGCAACAAAGTCATGGCCTCAGTCCAGTATTGGCGGAACTCGGGATAAAGATTGATCCCATCGTAAAAGCGTGTGGTTCCGAACTCTAACACGATCGTTGCGTGTCCGATCTGTGTTCTCTGACCATCTGACTGGTGGAAAATGCCAAATATCTTGGGCGCGCCTTTGAGGAAGTATTTGTACCTCAGGCCTCGCAGATGCGCATAGGCAGAGCGCATTGAGGCCTCTGCACGCATGGCATTTCGATCCCACTCGCCCGGGTCACATTTTCCCAGCACGATTTGCGTTATTGAGATAGATGCATTTGACGGCGCGGCCACCGAATTCAACACTAATACCGTCCCCGAATTGCCGTCATGTTGCCCCATCGTGCCAACGCCCCAGAAGGCACGAAAACCCAAGTTTCATTGCTCATTTTCGATACCACACCGTGGTCACAGCTCGAAGGTGTCGCACCAAGGGGTAACCCTAATGCATCACTGATTGATGCCTGACTACAACAAGAATCCCGAAGGCTTTGTGAACACAAGTTGCTTCACCTGTAGGTTGTCAGGGAGAAATGAGCACCGGCAGGCGTTCCGGAGCAGGTTGCGCAGTTGCTGGCGTTGCCGTGATCGCCTCAACCTGGGCGTCCGGGGCTGGCGAATCTGGCCAAACTTCGTTGGCTTGGAAGGCCGTTCCCATCAACTTTGCACGCGTTTCCAGGGTCGTGGCCGTGGGCGCACAACGTACCGGCAGCGCCCAGCCCATCCATTGTTGCGCGACGGTTCGGACCGGCAAGGTATCGGCACCCGCCCAACTCGCCCGACCCTTCTTTACCGACGCCGCGCCGCGGATATTGATCGCTTGCAAGCTTGCGCGCTCGGCGGCTTCCATGGCTGCGGCGAAGAGTTTCATGTTGGATCGGCTGATCTTCTGCATGTCAGCATAGGTCGACATGTCGTCTGCCAAGGTTGTTCCAGGTCGGCGGTAGGCATTCTCAATGCGGCTGACCTCAGGCAAGACCCGATCGTGCAGCTCAAGATACCCCCCGAGCGCGCCATAGCACCAAGCCACCAACCCATAGTCATCGGTGGGCGCACCGATCGGGAAGGACAGCTCCACCGGCTTGACCTCATCAGCAGTCGCCGACGCGGAGAAAGGCGTTTCCGGTGTCGCCGTGACCTCTGCCGGTACCACGGTCTGCGCTACGGGGGCCGGATTGTCGTTGACGACGGCGGCGGGTTCCTGGGCTGACACAAGCGCAAGGGCGAAAAGGAGTGCGGACATGGGAGGCCATTACCTATGAATTTCGGCAATCACGTGGCAGCCCAAAACCGCCGCCGCCGGGCGTCTCAATCTCGATCAAGTCGCCAGCAACGACAGAAATGGAGAAGCAACCGGAAAGCTCCTCTACCTCACCTTTTGCGCTGCGCAAACGCTGCTGTCCCGGAAGGCCCGGGCCTCCCCCCAGCAGACCCTGGGGCGCGTGGTCGCGTCGGGTTGATAGCAGGGCGGCCTGCATGGGTGCCAAGAACCGGATGTGGCGGATCGCGCCGTCGCCGCCGGCATGGAGTCCGGCCCCACCTGAACACTGTCGAATGCTGAACTGCTCGACACGCACGGGAAACCGACGCTCCAAGATTTCAGGGTCCGTCAGTCGGGAGTTGGTCATGTGGGTATGGATGGCGTCGGCACCGGCCTGGGTCGCCGTCGCGCCGGCACCGCCGCATATCGTCTCATAGTACTGTTGGGTCTCGTCGCCGAACGTGAAATTGTTCATTGACCCCTGGCTGTTGGCCATGACGCCGAGCGCTGCGTACAGGGCATCGACCACATGTTGGCTGGTCTCGACATTACCGGCGACAACTGCGGCCGGTGGAGCGGGGGCCAGCATTGAGCCTGGCCGGGTTAGAATTTCCAGCGGTTCCAAGCACCCGGCGTTTAGCGGGATGTCGTCATCGACCAGGGTTCGGAAAACATAGAGGGCTGCCGCATCAACGATTGAAGAGGGCGCGTTGAAGTTGGAATTGAGCTGATCGCTCGACGCTCGAAAATCTAGCCTGGCGCGGCTAGCTTGGTGATCCACCGTCGTGATCACCTTGATCTCTCCGCCGCCATCGATGGGGACGCTTGCTGACCCATTAGTGAGCTTGCCGACGGCTCGACGGACGGACTGTGAGGCGTTGTCTTGGACGAAGGCCATGTATCGGCCAACGACGTCTGATCCGAAGGCGACGATCATTTCAGACACAGCGCTGGCACCCGCCTGGCAGGCAGCGATCTGGGCCTTTAGGTCTGCGAGGTTGCGCTCCGGGGCGCGGCTGGGCCAACGGCCCGACAACAACGCTTGTCGTGTTACGTCTGCCAGGAACTGACCGCCACGCATGATCGGCAAGGCGTCCAGCAAGACGCCCTCTTCCTCCAGAGTTGTGGAAAAAGGCGGCATCGAGCCCGGCTGGATACCGCCAACATCGGCATGGTGGCCCCGCGCGGCGACATAGAAGGCTGGCCGTTTCCCATCCGCCATAAAGACCGGCATCACCACGGTAATGTCGGGCAGGTGCGTGCCACCGGCATAGGGATTGTTCAGGGCAAAGGCGTCGCCGGGTTGCAGTTTTGCATGGCGGTCACGTACAGCGCGGACGCTGGCCCCCATGGAGCCCAGATGCACGGGCATGTGCGGGGCATTGGCGACCAAGCCCCCATCAATGTCGAACAACGCGCAGGAGAAATCCAAACGTTCCTTGATGTTGACCGAATGGGCGGTGCGTTCGAGGGCTGCGCCCATGGCCTCAGCCACACCCATGAAGCGCCGGTTGAACAGCTCCAGGGTGACAGGGTCGGGTTTGTCGAGGGCGATGACCCGGCTATGAGTTGCGCCGATTTGAGTGAGCCGGATCATACCGTCCGGCTCAGAGGTAGCGCGCCAACCGGGGGCGAGGGCAATCTGAGTGTCTGGCCGGATGATCAGGGCTGGGCCGTCGAGGGTAGTGAGGTCGGTGGCAAGGACTCTCTCTCCCTCCCCTTTATGGGGAGGGGTGGCCGACCTGTCGGCCGGGGTGGGGAAGTCTTGGGGCGTGGATTGGGGCGGCGAGGTTCCCCACCCTGACCGCTTCGCGGTCTGTCCCTCCCCATAAAGGGGAGGGAGGGAGACAACCTCAACCTCAACTCTGGCAATGATCACGTTGCGGATGGGTTCGATGAAACCGAACATGCGCTGGTGGCCCCGCTCAAAGGCGTGTTTAGTTGTGGCGAGATCGTCCATGGGCACCAAGAGTTCTGCGTCGGCACCCTCGTAACGGAGCCCCAGGGTCTGGCGGACTTCGCCAGGCTCGGCGTCTTGGCCTGCAAGATCGTGGTGGGCTTGGGTTTCTAGTTCGGAAATGAGGCTAGCAGCCCGGGCAAGCCCCTGCTCTGTGAGCGGATGGTCTAGCCCCGCTTGGCGCAGGGCCGTAACTTGAGCTTGGCCGATGCCCCAGGCTGAGAGGACGCTACCGTGGCACGGACAGAGTACTTCGATGATTCCGAGTGCCTCGGCTGTCTGGCAAGCGACCTGACCAGCGGCCCCGCCAAACGCGACCAAGGCATGGTTGCGCGGATCAAAGCCGCGTTCGGTGGAAATGCGGCGCACAGCCTGAGCCATTTGTTCAACGGCGACGGCGATGAACCCTTCGGCAGCGGCCTCGGGACTGGTAAGGCCCATGGTCAGGGCGAGTTCGGTGAGGCGGACGCGGGCAGCGCTGATGTCCAACGCGGACTGGCCGTCTGGGCCGAAGACGGCGGGAAAGTGATCGGGGTCCAAACGGCCCAAGACCAGATTGGCATCGGTGATGGTGGCGGGGCCGCCCCGGCCATAGGCGGCAGGGCCGGGGTCAGCACCAGCACTTTGCGGGCCACATCGGGCGCGGAACCCGTCGAAGGCGAGGATCGAGCCGCCGCCCGCCGCGACTGTTTCGACGTCCAGCATAGGACTTCGGAGCTTTACGCCGGCCACCTTGGCGGTATCGCGCCGTTCAAGCTGGCCAGCATATCGGCACACATCGGTGGAGGTACCGCCCATATCAAAACCGAGCACGGCCTGAGCGGTGGTCTGGGCTGCTGTCTGAGCGACGCCGACCACACCTCCGGCCGGGCCGGACACGATAGCATCTCGGCCGCGAAACGCCTTCGCACTGACCAGACCCCCGGCCGAGGTCATGAAGAACAGCGGCGCGCCGGTTGTCGCCTGAGCTACCCGTTCGACATAGGCGCGCAGGATCGGGGTCAGATAGGCATCGGCGACCGTCGTTTCGGCGCGGGGAATGAAGCGTGGTAGCGGCGAGACTTCATGGCTGAGGGCAACGAAGGGGAAGCCCAAGTCGAGAACCAGCCTGCCAGCGGCAATCTCGTGAGCCGGATTCAGATCTGAGTGCATGAAAGCAATTGCAACCGCCTCAAAGCCCTTTGACAGCGCATCAGTGAGGCAGGTTGAAAGCTCATGGGCGTCCAGAGCCCGCACGACGGATCCGTCAGCCGCAAGCCGTTCATCCACCTCAAGGACTCCCGAATACAGTGGCGCGGGTCGGCTTAGATTGAGCGCGAACAGGTCAGGTCGCGTTTGGTCGCCGATCACCAAGGCGTCACCGAACCCCTTGGTGGTGACGAACAGCGTCTTGGCCCCGCGCCGCTCCAACAGGGCATTGGTTGCGACGGTGGTGCCCATCTTGATGGCGCTGATAGATTGGGCTGGGAATGGAGCACCGGGAGCAACGCTCAGAATGCGTCGCATGGCCTCGACGGCCGCGTCGTCATACTGCGCCGATGTCGACAAGAGCTTTGCTGTGACCTCATAGCCGTCGTCGGCGCGGCCGATCACGTCGGTGAATGTGCCGCCGCGATCTATCCAAAAGCTCCACTGTCTGTCCAAAACTTAAGACTCCCAGGCGGTGCAAGACGTTGTCAGGCGGCGATCGGCCCAGTAAGATCGCAATACTCCAATGAGCTTCTGGCGCAACATTGCCGGGCTAGCGGTGCGTCGTCCGGATGGATGCGAGACCTGCGATTGCCCCCCCGGTCTTCCAGGCGAAGACCCAGCCTTTACGACGGCTGTCACCGCGCTGGGCGCCAAGCTGGCCAAGGCCGACGGTCGTAGCCAAGTCTCTGAGTTCGATGCGTTCAGCCAAGTCTTTCAAGCCGACGAGAGCTCTGAGCGCAACATACACCGTCTCTACGACCTTGCCCGGCAAACGACCCACGGCTTTGAGAGCTATGCCAAACGCCTGGCCTTGCGTTACCGCAACTGCCCGACCTTGCTGGAAGACGTGCTCGACGGCTTGTTCCACATCGCCTGGTCTGACGGTGCCGTGACGCAGGACGAATTGATCTATCTGGAAACAGTCTCGACCCTGTTTGGCTTCTCGCCGCTGGTGTTTCGCCGCCTAAAGGCAACACATCTCGGGATGGGGGCAGATGATCCCTACACCGTACTTGCGGTCCCCCATGATGCGTCGGACGAAGAATTGCGCCGGGTCTGGAAACAGCAGCTGTCCGAATCGCATCCCGATCGAGCGCGGGCCCGTGGACTCCCGCCTGAATTCATCGAAGTGGCAGAGGCCAAGGCGGCGTCAATCAATGCGGCGTTTGACGCTATCATGCGCGAGCGTCGAAGTTTTGAGCTTGCGGGTGTGTCATGACGTCTCTTCAACACATTTTTAGGTGTTACTGAGTTGACGCGCGGCCTTATGGCGTCGAAATATCGAGATGAGCGGTTCTCCAGTGCCGCCAACCGAGGATGTTATGGTTAAGGAATTTAACCGTTCGAACGGGTCTGCCCTGCGTAGCTTCGCAATGTTGGGCGGCGCGCTTGCCACCACAGCGGCCGTGGCGATCGGTGCCGTATTGGCATTATTTGCAGCGGCCACGGTTGTGGTGATTGCCGTGATGTCCTCAGCATTGTTGGCCTTAGCGGGCTTGGCGCTGCGGGCAAGACGCACCGCCAGTGCGCCCAAGGACGACGGCATCATCGAGGCGCGCAATACCGGCGGTCACCACTGGGTGGCCTATGGCTGGAACGAGCCGCGCTAACCCCCGTTCTGACTTGCCGCCTCCTCGCTAGGCCTCTACCGTCCCAATTCAAACAAGCGTTGGGAGAAACGTCATGATCGGCATCGTTGCGACCTTAAAGGTTGCCGAAGGTAAGAACGCAGAGTTCGAAGCGATTTTCGCCGAGCTGGCTGCGCAGGTTCGCGCCAATGAGCCGGGCAACGTATTTTACCAGCTGACCAAGAGCCGCGCGGACGGTCAGGTCTATAAGGTGCTGGAACTCTACACCGACCAAGAGGCAGTCGCGCTGCATGGCCAGACAGAGCATTACAAGGCGGCTGGCCCAAAAATGGGTGGCTTCTTGGCGGGTCGCCCCGAAGTCGAATTTCTCGACGGCGTAGGATAACCCAAGATGGATCTGGAATTCACCGCCGAAGACATGGCTTTCCGCGACGAGGTTCGTGCCTTTATCGCCGACGCCTTTGACGACGAAATGCGGGCTTATGCCGCGCAATCCAAGACGACAGCGGTCAATAAGGATTGTCAGGTCCGGTGGCTAAAACGCCTGGGCGAAAAGGGCTGGATCGCGCCTGATTGGCCAGAAGAATATGGCGGCACCGGCTGGAGCCACTCCAAGAAGTACGTTTTCGATATGGAAATGGCGCTGGCTGGCACCCCCACGACATCCAATATGGGCCTGCGGATGTGCGCCCCAGTGGTGATGGAGTTCGGCACGCCAGAACAGAAGGCTCAGCATCTGCCCAAAATCTTGTCGACGGATGTTTGGTGGTGTCAGGGCTATTCCGAACCTGGGTCGGGCTCTGATCTAGCCTCGCTGTCGATGAAGGCCGAGCGCGACGGTGATCACTATGTGCTCAACGGGTCCAAGACGTGGACCACCTATGCCCAATGGGCTGACTGGATGTTCTGTCTGGTTCGGACCAGCCAGGAGCCGATCCGGCAGATGGGGATCAGCTTCCTGTTGCTGGACATGAAGACGCCGGGGATTTCGATCGTGCCGCTACCGACCCTAGACGGGCCACCGGTCGGCGATCAGGAAATCAATCAGGTCTATTTCGACAATGTGCGCGTGCCGGTGGCGAACCGCATCGGCGAAGAGGGCCAGGGTTGGACCTATGCCAAATACCTGCTGCAATTTGAGCGGGGCAATGCCTATGCGCCGGGCCTGACGCATCAGTTGGCCAAGGTGAAGAAGATTGCCTCGCTCGAGGGCTCAGATGGCGGTCGCCGCATGCTGGACGATCCAGATTTCCGTCGCAAACTGACCGAGACCCAGATCAAGGTCGATGCGCTCAACGCTACGGAATTACGCATGTTCGCAGCGCGGACGGCAGGCGAGGCCATGGGTGCGTCGTCGTCGATGCTGAAATTGGAGGGCAGCCAGGCCCAACAGGTGATCACCGAATTGGCGCTGGAGGCGGCAGGCCTCTATGCCCAGCCCTTCGTGCGCGATACCTGGGCCGAAATCCGTGGCGGGACCAATGTGCCCCGTGCTGGAGCCGACTATTCGGCGACTGTGGCCCCGCACTATTTCAACTATCGCAAAACCTCCATCTATGCCGGGTCCAACGAGATCCAGCACAATATCATGGCCAAGATGGTGCTGGGGCTCTGAGCCCCAGTGCTCGGAGACTGAAGATGTATTCCAGGTTTGAGGCGGCCCTAGACGCCGCAGTTGTGGCAGGGCGGATCGCGGGCGCTGTGGTCCTGGTGACGGGCCGCGACGGGGTGACCTATCGCCATGCCGCAGGGGTGCGATCGGTGAGCGCTCCGGCAAAGATGGATCAGGGCACCGTCTTTTGGATCGCCTCAATGACCAAGGCGGTGGTGTCGGTGGCGGCGTTGCAATTGGTGGAGCAAGGCAAGCTGAGCCTGGACGGCGACCTCGCGCAGCTGTTGCCAGACTTGGCGGATTTGCAGGTGTTGGACGGGGTGGACAGCGCGGGGAAGCTGAAGACGCGGCCGGCCACGGGTAAAGTCACTTTGCGCCATATGCTCACCCACACCTGCGGCATGGCCTATGGATTCACGAACCCGCAGGCCCAGGCCTATATCGAAGCCTCGGGCTTGAACCCCAATAGCGGCAGCCGGGCAGCCCTGAAGCAGGCACTGCTGTTCGAGCCCGGCGAGGGTTTTGTCTACGGGATCGGCATTGATTGGGTCGGCGTCGCCATTGAGGCGGCCAGTGGGCAACGGCTGGACGCCTATCTGCGCGATAACCTGCTGGGTCCACTCGGGATGGCCGATACGGGCTTTGCGCAAACCGCTGAACAAGAGGCCTGCAAGGCCGGTGTTCATGTGCGAGGTCCCGACGGGGCGTTGATGCCGTTTCCCTTTGGGATGCCATCCGATCCAGAAGTGTTGTCGGGCGGCGGCGGGCTTTACAGCACCGCGCCGGACTATGGGCGGTTCCTGCGGATGCTGCTCAACGGTGGGGAACTGGACGGCGTGCGCGTGCTGTCGGCGCAGACGGTGGCGGGGCTGTCCCAGAGCCACACCGGACCCCATCGCGCGGTGATCACCTCGTCCCAGCCGATGCTGAGCAACGATTTTGACCCCTATCCGGAAATGGTTGCGGGCCACGGCCTAGCCACCATGGTGACGCCGCAAGCGACCAATGACGGCCGCAGCGCCGGCAGCTTGGCCTGGGCTGGTCTCGCCAATACATATTACTGGGTCGATCCGGTGGCCGGGAAGGCCGGGACGATCATGACCCAGCTGCTGCCGTTTGCTGACCCAGAGGTGTTGGAGCTTTTCGGCGCGCTGGAGCGGGACACTTATCAGATTTAGGCCGATGCCGCCGCCAACCTAATCGGCACAGATTTATAGGCCGGCGTCCCGCTGCGGGCGTCGTGATCGTCCAGGACCACTAGGCCGTTGGCTTCGGGGTAATAGGCCGCGACGCAGCCTCTGGGCAGATCGCGAGCGACGGCAGTGAAGCGGCGCAATATGCGGCCCTCGTGGGCGTCGAAGGCCGGTGACAGGTCGATAAGGTCGCCGGTCGAAAGGCCGCGCTGCGCCAAGTCATCGGGGTGGATGAACACCACATCGCGCCGCCCGAAAACGCCACGATAGCGATCATCGGAACCATAGATGGTGGTGTTGTACTGATCATGGCTGCGCAGGGTGGTTAGCAACAGTACGTCGGGATCGCCGCGACGGGGGTCTTGACCATCGGGCTGGTGGATCAGGAAGTTGGCCTTACCGTTGGGGGTTAGCCAGACCCGCTCTGACGAGGCTACCGGCAGGCGAAACCCGCCCGGCGTGCGGATGCGGACATTGTAGTTCGCAAACAGCTCGGGGAAGACCGCCTCGATCAGGTCGCGGATGGCGTCGTAATTGGCGGTGAGGCCTGCCCAATCGACCGGGTCTTTTGGTCCAAACAACGCCTGAGCCAAGCCCGCGACGATGGCGGGTTCAGAGAGCAAATGGGCCGAGGCTGGTGGGTTGAGGCCGCGTGAGGCGTGGACCATCGACATGGAGTCTTCGACAGTGACCGACTGGCGACCGCTGGCCTGAACGTCCATTTCGGTGCGGCCTAAGCAGGGCAACAGCAAGCTCTGGTGACCGGGCAGCAGGTGGGTACGGTTCAGCTTGGTGGCGATGTGGACGGTCATCTCCGGCTTGCGCATGGCCGCGAAGGTGCGAACGGGATCGGGCGCGGCGACCGCGAAATTGCCGCCTAGGCCGACAAACACCTTGGCCTCACCGCATTCCATGGCGGCAATGGCCTGGACCACTGTGTGGCCGTGCTTACGCGGAGCCTTGATCTGGAAGACCGCGTCCATAGCGACCAGAAACGACTCCGACGGCTTTTCCCAAACACCGACGGTGCGGTCACCCTGGACGTTGGAATGCCCGCGCAGGGGGCAGATGCCCGCACCGGGTCGTCCGATATTACCCTTGAGGAACAATAGGTTCGTCAATTGTTGGACGGTGGATGAGGCGCTGCGGTGTTGGGTCAGGCCCATGCCGTAACAGAGGATGGTGGCCTTGGCTTCGGCATAGAGCCCTGCGGCTTCTTCAATCTGATTGCGCGGAATGCCGCATTCAGCTTCCAAGCTCTCCCAAGTTCGGGCCGCGAGGTCGGCGGCGAGGTCGGAAAAGCCGTCGGTATGGGTATTGATGAAATCGTGGTCGAGCACCCCGGCCGCTGGGTCCGCCTGATCCCAGGCGATCAAGGCCTTCATCATGCCCTGGACCATGGCCGCGTCGCCGCCAATGCGAACTTGATAATAGCGCGAGGCGATGTCGGTTGAGCCGAGAGTGGCCATCTCGACGGCATCTTGCGGCGAGGCGAACCGCTCCAAAGCCCGTTCGCGCATCGGGTTGAACACCAAAATCCCGGCACCCCGGCGCGCAGCATCACGCAGGGTGGTCATCATCCGGGGATGGTTGGTTCCGGGGTTGTGGCCGAAGCTCAAGATCAGGTCGGCGTGGTCGAAGTCTTCCAGGGTCACCGAGCCCTTACCCACCCCGATAGCGTCCGGCAGGCCCACACTGGTGGGTTCGTGACACATGTTGGAACAGTCGGGGAAATTGTTGGTGCCGAACTTGCGTCCCAGCAATTGGTAGAGGAAAGCCGCCTCGTTGGAGGCGCGCCCGGAGGCGTAGAACTCAGCCTGATCGGGATGATCAAGCGCGTTCAAGGCTGCTGCCGCCTGGGCAAAGGCATCGTCCCAGCTGATCGCCAGGTAACGGTCGGTGGTCGCGTCATAGGACATGGGGTCGGTGAGACGCCCAGTATCCTCAAGCTGATGGTCACTCCAGGTCCGCAGTTCGGTGAGCGTATGGGCGGCGAAAAGGGCTGGGGTTGCGCGCTTGGCTGTCGCCTCCCAGGCCACAGCCTTGGCCCCATTCTCGCAGAACTCGAAGGCGCTGGTGTGCTTGGGGTCTGGCCAGGCACAGCCGGGACAATCGAAGCCTTCCGGCTGGTTGGCCGACAATAGCGTGCGCCCACCGGTCACGACCGTCTGCTGATCGCCCAGCGCTTTGCCGACCGACTTCAAGGAACCCCAGCCGCCGGCGGGTCGGGTGTAGGTTGAGATGCCTGGGATCTTTGACTTGGCCATCAGGCGGCCCTCGACCTTGTGGCGATAGGACCCATCCCCAGACGTTCGCTGCCCGCGAAGACCGTGTGCCCGTCTTGTCGGGCCAGAGCAACGAGGGTGATCCCCGCCTCGTGTGCTTTGCGGATTGCCAAGTCGGTGGGAGCCGAGACCGCCACGATCATCGGGCAGCCGATCCGGGCGATCTTCTCGACCATCTCAAAGGAGCAGCGGCTGGTCACCACGATGAAGCCTGAGGCGATATCGACCTGGGCGAGCAGGAGACCACCTGCCAGTTTGTCGAGGGCGCAGTGGCGACCGACGTCCTCGCGCACCAGGCCAAGCTGACCCGACGCATCGGCAAAGCCCGCGGCATGGGTAGCGCGGGTCGCCTGACCTAGAATTTGATGGTCGGACATGGCCGCGACAGCGCGCTGGACAGCGTGAGGTGAGAAGGTCTGACCTTGGCTTACGACGGGGAGAGGACGCACCGCATCTGACAGCCGCTGAACACCGCACAAGCCGCAACTGGACCGGCCCTCAAGGGTGCGCGGCCTGGCCTTGCGGCGCGAGGTATTGGCTGACAGTCGCACATTGGCGAGGACGCCTTGGGGTGTCGTCTCAGTGTCGATACCCAAGATCTCGTGGTGATCCGCTATGGCCTCAGTGACTGTAAAGCCTCGTGCTAGATCCCCGATGTCGTCCGGCGTGGCCATCAGGACGGTATGTGGGCGACCGTCGAAGGAGAGGCCGATGGCAGTCTCTATCGGTGTTTGGCGCTCAATCTTGCGAGCCGGTTGATGGCAACGCCACTCAAGTCCAGCGCGGCTGCCGACCGTGTCGTTCAAAGTTCGCATGGCTTGAACCTCCGCAACCGTTCGATCCATGCCCGGAAGCTTAGGTCAGCAATTCGCGCAGCGCGCTCGAAATTTGTCGCTCGACGAGACACCCGGGGACTGAAAAACGTATGCGGCTATGCCCAAGCGCATATGGGCTCGATCAGAGGGATCGTCCGATCAACCCCGCCAACCTGGCCACGCCGTCCTTGATTTCAGTGACTGTGGGCATGGAATAGCTAAGTCGGATGGCATTGACGGCCGGGATCTCGCCGAAGAAGGGTTCACCCGGGACGAAAGCTAGGCGTTCCTCGGCCAGGGCGCGTTCCAGCAGGCACGCACCGTCCATGCCTTCTGGAAGGCAAAGCCAGACGAACATGCCGCCTTGCGGCTTGGACCAGGTGACGCCTGGGGGCATGTGGCGATCCAAAGCGGCTAGTGTAGCTTTTGCCTTGGCACCATAGGCATTGCGCAACGTACTGAGGTGTTGCTCATAACCCTCTGAAACGGCGCGATATGCGGCCATTTGATTGAGGGTGGAAACGTGTAGGTCGCTGCCCTGTTTCAGGAGTACCAACTTCTCAATCACCGCGCGGGGTCCGCAGACCCAGCCCAGACGCAGGGCCGGCGAGATAGTCTTGGAAAAAGTGCCACAGAAGAGGGTCCGCGCGGTCTCGATTGAGCCGGTCCGGGCGATATCTAGGGAAAGCAGGGTCGGCAGGGCTTCGCCCTCAAAGCGCAGTTCGCGATAGGCGGCGTCTTCGATCAAGGTCATGTCGAGGCGCTCGGCCATGTCCAAAAGGGCATCCCGCTCGGCCAAGGAGAGGGTGGCACCGGACGGATTGGCAAAGTCGGGCACGAAATAGCCAACGGGCTGGGGTCGGCGACCCTGCATCAGCGGCGTGGGGTCATAGTCGCCGCTCAAGGCCTCCCCCGGTAGGTCGAGGTAGCTGGGCTCATAGGCGTTGAAGGCTTGCAGTGCCCCCAAATAGGTAGGTCTGGCGACCATTACTGTGTCGCCTGGTGTGATCAGCAGTTTGCCCAGCAGATCCAATGCCTGCTGAGAGCCTGCCGTAATGATGATGTTGTGTTCGTCGCAGACCACGCCTGCGGCTGCCATGCGCTCGATGATCCAGCGCCGCAGGGGCAGGTAACCCTCGCTGATGGAATATTGAAGGGCCTGTTGGGCCAGGGCGGGGTCAGCCAGGATTTCGTCCATGGCGGCCTGGATACGGGCGACCGGGAACAGGCTGGGATCAGGGATGCCGCCCGCAAACGACAAGATGTCCGGTTGGTCCAACAGTTTCAGGAGTTCGCGGATCTCGCTGGCGCGAACTCGGCTCATGCGCTGGCTAAAGCGCGTGGACCATTCGGGGGAGGAGGTAGTCATGACATGAAATTCCGTGGGTTACACCGACCCCGCACGCAGCGGTGGCCCGGGAGCCGCAATCGCTTGCGGCGCTCGCCTGATCAGTTCAGGGGCGTCATACACTCACGTCAAACATCCTGCACACAGCCTCAGTTCTTGCTGGGGATAACCACCTGCATAGACACATAGCCCTTCACGAACCCTGACGGCACGCGCACGGGTTCTTCCAAAACCTTGATCATCGGGAAGCGCTTTAGGGCTTCTTCCCAGAGGATGCGCAGTTGCAGTTCGGCCAGCCGGTTGCCGACGCAGCGATGGATGCCGAAGCCGAAGCTAAGGTGCTGGCGAGGACGTTCGCGGTCGATGATGTAGGCATTGGGGTTTTCAATGACCTCTTCGTCGCGGTTGCCCGAGACGTACCACATCAGGACTTTGTCGCCCTTTTTGATGGTCTTACCGCCCAGCTCAACATCGCGGGTGGCGGTACGGCGCATATGGGCAAGCGGGGTCTGCCACCGGATCGTCTCGGAGACCATCGATGGGATCAGATCAGGGTTGTCGCGCAGCTTTTGATACTGATCGGGGTTTTGGTTCAATGCCAGGACCGAGCCGGTCATGGAGTTGCGGGTGGTGTCATTGCCGCCAACGATGAGCAGGATCAGGTTTCCCAGATACTCCATCCGGTCCATGTTCTTGGTGGCTTCACCGTGCGCCAGAAGCGAGATGAGGTCGCCCTGGGGCGGCGCGTTAATGCGCTCTTCCCAGAGTCTAGAAAAATAGTCGACGCAACCGAACAACTCCACCTTACGCTCGGCCTCAACGATCTCGGGATCTTCGGAGCTGAACAGGCCCGATTCCGGACCCGCAGTTGCGACGTCCGACCAGCGCGTCAGCATGCGGCGGTCTTCCCAAGGGAAGTCGAATAGGGTGGCCAACATCTGAGTCGTAAGTTCGATGGAAACCTTATCGACCCAATCGAAGGGCTCACCGATCGGCAGGCTGTCGAGGGTCTTCTGGATCCGCTCGCGGATCAGCGGTTCCATCTGGTGCAAATTGGTAGGTGACACGGCCGGGCTGACCGTCTTGCGCTGAACGTCATGTTTGGGCGGGTCCATGGCGATGAACATCGGCAGCATGAAATCGTCCTTCTGATCCGCAATCGTGATCGATAGCTCAGACGAGAAGGCTTCGTGGTCGGTATCCACGGCCATGATGTCGTTATACTTGGTCACCGACCAGAACGCGCCGTCCTCATGGTGATCGGCCGGGTGCAGGTGGACTGGGTCTTCGTTCCGTAGCCGCTCGAAATAAGGCCAGTGGGAGTCGGTGCGCCACAGCTCCGGATCCACCACATTGATATCTTCCAGGGGGATGGAATAGGCCCGAGCGCGGGCTTCCGCTTTCAGGTCGATGGCACCGTCGCTCATGAGGTCCTCCGTGGGGGCCGCCAGGGCACCTCATATCTAATCACCGTTAATATAATGCGAGAGGTCAGCCCGAATGGCAAGCCTGTGCCGGTGTCGCATGCGCCCAAGGTGGGCGGGGGTTTGAGATTTTCTGGCCTGACGAAGTCGCGCGGGTCGTGCATTAGGGGCCTTACAAATCGAACAACCGTTTGACGGAGCGACCATGACCGCCAGTGCCCTCTTTAAGCCTTTCAATTTCAAGGGTCTGAACCTCAAGAACCGAATCGTTATGGCACCAATGACGCGGTCTTTTTCCCCCGGCGGAGTGCCGACCGAAGAGGTGGCGCAATACTACAAACGCCGCGCAGAGCATCAAGTTGGCCTGATCGTCTCTGAAGGCACCGGGGTTGATCGCCCCGCCTCGATCAATGACGTCAATGTTCCTCGGTTCCACGGTGAGCGGGAATTGGCCGGCTGGAAGCGAGTGATCGAGGCGGTGCATGAGGCCGGTGGCGCAATGGCCCCGCAGCTTTGGCACGTCGGCGCGGTGCGTTCGCGCGACCCGGAATTTAACCCGGCGGGCGGCTATGACAGCCCATCGGGTCTATCGTCACCGGGCAAGAAGTTTGGCGAGGGTATGAGCGAGGAAACCGTCGCCGACGCCATCCGCGCCTTCGCCGATGCCGCCGCCCACGCCAAGGCTCTGGGCTTTGAGTCTGTGGAGCTGCACGGCGCACACGGTTATCTGATTGACCAGTTCTTCTGGGACGGCACCAATGCGCGCGAAGATGCCTATGGCTCCAAGGGGTTGCCGGGGCGGGCCCGGTTCGCGGGCGATATCCTCAAGGCAGTGCGCAAGGCTGTGGGGCCGGACTACCCGATCATCATCCGCATCAGCCAGTGGAAGCAGCAGGACTTCAACGTCAAGCTGGCCCACGACCCCAAGGCGCTCGAAGCTTGGCTGACGGCCCTGACCGATGCCGGCGCCGACATTCTGCACTGCTCGCAGCGCCGGGTTTGGGAGCCCGAGTTTGAGGGCTCCGATCTCAATTTCGCGGGCTGGGCCAAGAAGTTGACCGGAGCTCCGACCATCACGGTGGGATCAGTGGGCCTGACCGGCGAGTTCATCGCCTCCTATGGCGGCGAGCCCTCGCAACCCGCTCCCCTAGACGACCTGTTGGCTAGGCTGGAGCGCGAAGAGTTCGATCTGGTGGCCGTGGGTCGCGCCCTGCTGCAAGACCCCGAATGGGTGGTCAAGGTACGCGACGGGCGGACGGAAGAGCTGAAGAGTTTTGATCGCTCGGCCATGGGGGTGTTGTTTTAAGTCGCGATGAAAACTGCCCGCCGGTAGCCTTGAGCTACGGCGGGCTTTTTCAAGTTTTAGGCGTTGTAGTTGAGCTTCAGCCCCGGCCTTGGCCACTTGACCCTGTAGAGCTTGCCGGTCGCCGAGGCCGTTACCCAAGCGGTTTTCATGTCATCCCCACCGAAGCAGATATTGGTGACGATGAGGTCGGGAATGGCGAAATGCTCGCTTGAGCCGTCAGGGTCGATGGTGGTGATGCCGCCATTGATG
>JANPNB010000372.1:0-1888 GCA_031427275.1 Alphaproteobacteria bacterium
GGATCCTTGCCCATGTCCGGATGCTCGCCTTTCTAGGCGGTGTGCCAAAGGCCGTGGTGCCCGATAACCTGAAGTCTGCCGTGATCAAGGCCGACCGGTTTGATCCGGGGCTCAATCGGACCTACGCGGAGATGGCGGCGCATTATGGCACTGCCATTTTGCCAGCCCGGCCGCGCAAACCCCGGGACAAGGCGAAGGTCGAGGTTGCCGTCCAGGTGGCGCAACGCTGGATTCTGGCGCGTCTGCGCAACCATCGGTTCTTCTCTTTGGCGGAGATGAACGTCGCAATACGGCGGCTATTGGACGAACTGAACATGCGCCTGATGCGCGGATATGGCGCCAGTCGGGCCGATCTCTTTGCCACTTTGGACCGACCCAACCTGCAGCCGTTGCCGGCCGAGCCCTATGTCTTCGCCAGATGGAAGCGCGCCCGCGTGGCACCGGACTATCATGTCGAAGTCGACAGCTCTTGGTATTCCGTCCCTTTCGCCCTGATCAAACAAGAGGTTGATGTTCGCGTATCCGGCCAGACGGTCGAGATATTCCATCGTGGTCAACGCGTTGCGAGCCATGTGCGCACACCGGGTCGACGCAACCACGTGACCGTGCCCGACCATATGCCGTCGGCGCATCGCAGGTTGGGCGAATGGACCCCCGCCAGAATGCTGGCGCAAGCGACGAAGACCGGCCCAGCCGTGGCCGCCTTCTGCGAGATGGTGATGGCCGACCGGCCGCACCCTGAACAGGGGTTCCGCACCTGTCTGGGCGTGCTGTCCCTGGTCAAAACCTATGGACCTGCGCGGGTCGATGCGGCCTGCCAGCGAGGCGTCACCATTCGCGCCCGCACCGTCACCTCCATCCGTTCGATCCTCAAAACTGGCCTCGACCGCGCCTTCCTAAAAGGCAACGAAGACGCCGCCCCCCTCCAACACGCCAACATTCGTGGTGGCGGCTATTACCACTGAGAAAGGACCAAAATGCTGACCCACCCCACCCATGATCGATTGCTGGCCCTCGGCCTGACCGGCATTGCAAGGGCGCTTGAAGAGCAACGCAGGTCGACTGCCTTCGACGATCTCTCCTTCGAAGAGCGCCTCGGCATTCTCGTCGACCGCGAGGCCGCTGAACGTGACGGCAAGAAGCTGGCCTCGCGGCTGAAGTTCGCCGCCCTGCGTCAGGACGCCAGCGTTGAGGATATCGACCTGCGCACGCCCCGTGGCCTTGACCGCAGTGTCATGGCGCATCTTGCCGATGGCGGCTGGGTCGCCAGGCATGAGAACCTGCTGATCACCGGCCCCACCGGTTTGGGCAAAAGCTGGATCGCCTGCGCCCTTGGCCACAAGGCGTGCCGTGACGGGCGGCCAGTTCTCTATCAGCGCGCCCCGCGCATGTTCGAAGCCCTTGCTCTGGCCCGCGGTGACGGACGCCACGAACGCATCCTCAAGACCATCGCCCGCATGGAGGTGCTGATCATCGACGATTGGGGCCTTGCTGTCCTCACCGCCCCGGAACGTCGTGACCTTCTGGAAATCCTCGAAGACCGCCACGGGCGCGCCTCTACCATCGTCACAAGCCAACTGCCCGTCGAACATTGGCACGAGGCCATCGGAGACCCAACCCTCGCCGACGCCATCCTCGACCGTCTCGTTCACAACGCCCATAGGCTCAAACTTACCGGAGAAAGCATGCGAAAAGCCGCCGCACGCAACACGACCCTTGACCTGTCAGCCCAAGCCTGACTCCATGAAACCGCCGGTCAAACCAGCTGCCCACCTTCGCGTGGAATGGCTGCCCAAGATGCCGTGGAACGAGTGCCCACGATCGCGTGGAATCGATGCCCATCTTCCGTGGAATGCGCACGCTGGTTCTGCATCATGATGAACAGGCC
>JANPNB010000373.1:0-19325 GCA_031427275.1 Alphaproteobacteria bacterium
GGCAAATTCTACGCCCTGCCGCAGGCCCCGCAGCAGTTCAAACAGCTGCTCATGGTCTCGGGCTTCGACCGCTATTTCCAGATCGCCCCCTGTTTCCGCGACGAGGACCTGCGCGCCGACCGCTCGCTGGAATTCTACCAGCTCGATGTCGAGATGAGCTTCGTCACGCAAGAGGATGTTTTCGCGGCCATCGAGCCGGTGATGCACGGCGTGTTCGAGGAGTTTGCCGACGGCAAGACCGTGACGCCGTATCCGTTCCCGCGCATTCCCTATCGCGAGAGCATGCAGAAATACGGCAGCGACAAGCCTGACCTGCGCAATCCACTGGTGATGCAGGACGTCTCAAAGCATTTCCAGGGCGGCGGCTTTGGTTTGTTTGCCCGCATTTTGGAAGACAAGAAGAACGCGGTGTGGGGTATTCCTGCGCCGAAGGCCGGATCGCGGGCCTTCTGCGACCGCATGAACAGCTGGGCCCAAGGCGAGGGCCAGCCCGGCCTTGGCTACGTCTTCTGGAGCGAGGACCAGGGTGGTTGGGGCGGACCCATCGCCAAGAACCTCGGCTCAGAAGCCACCGACGCGGTCATGGGTCAGCTGGGTCTGGGGCAGGGGGACGCTGCCTTCTTCGTGGCAGGCGATCCCAAGACCTTTGTGAAGTTCGCCGGGTCGGCGCGCACCAAGCTGGGCGCTGATCTGGGCCTGATCGCCGATAACCGCTTCGAATTCGTTTGGGTGGTCGATTTCCCAATGTTCGAGATGAACGAAGAGTCCAACCATGTGGACTTCAGCCACAACCCGTTCTCGATGCCGCAGGGCGAGCTGGATGCTCTGCTGACCCAGGACCCCTTAGACATCCTGGCCTATCAGTATGACATCGTTTGCAACGGCTATGAGCTGTGCTCTGGCGCGGTGCGGAACCATCGCCCTGACGTGATGCTGAAGGCCTTTGAGATTGCGGGCTACGGCCCCAACGTGGTTGAGGAGCAATTCGGCGGCATGCTGAACGCCTTCCGCCACGGCGCGCCGCCGCACGGCGGCTTGGCTCCCGGCATCGACCGGATCGTCATGCTGTTGGCCGGTCAGACCGCGATCCGCGAGGTCATCGCCTTCCCGTTGAACCAGCAGGGGCAGGACTTGTTGATGAATGCGCCGTCAGAAGTCGACGATAAGCAATTGAAAGAACTGCATATCCGGTTGGCTCCACCGATTAAGGTCTAGGATTAAACCCGCTCATCCCCGCGAAAGCGGGGACCCAGGTGTTTTGTCCGGGACCTCAGACCAACAGAAAAAGCCTGGGTCCCCGCTTTCGCGGGGATGAGCGGTGGTGGTGCTTGGCTATGCCCCGATCTTCTCCAAGGCTCGGGTGAACAGGTTGACCGTTGAGGCATGTAGCGCTTCGCCGGTCTCCACGGGCGCCTGGCCAGCGCAGGCACGGGCATAGGTGCCCTCTAGGATCGCGCCCAGTTTGAAGCAGGCCAGCACTTCGTACCAGTCAGCCAGGGGGGCGACATCGCGACCGGTCTGCTCCGCGTAGCGTTCGATGAGTTCAGAGCGGGTCGGGAAGCCGGGCCACGGCGTGACCGGTCCGATTTCTGCGCCGTCCTCGGGCCAAACACACAATAGCCAGCCCAGATCGATCAGCGGGTCGCCGAGCGTCGTCAGCTCCCAATCCACCAGGGCCGCCAGCTGCGGACCATCGCGGCGAAACATCACATTGCCGAAATTGACGTCGCCGTGGATCAGGCCGGGCTGAAACGCTGTGGGTCGATGGGCGTCCAACCATGCACCGATTTCATGGGCTGGCGGTAAGTTCGCCAAGCCTGGCCATTCAGGATATTGCTTGTAGGTATCGAGCTGTCCGAGCCACCGGCCCACCTGACGTTCTAGGAACCCATCCAGCTTGCCGAGATCGGCCAAGCCCGCGCCCAGATAATCGATTTTGCTGAGCGCCGCGATGGCATCGACCAGCTCAAATCCCATGATGCGCCGAATGGCCGGATTACCGGCGTGCAACGCAGGCATTTCCTCGCGCGGGGTGAAACCCTCGATCGGCTCCATGAGATAGAAGGCTGCCCCGATAACATCTTCCTGCGGGCAGGCGGCGATCAGGCCGGGATGGCGCACATCTGATCCGGCCAAGGCCGCGAGCACGCGGGCCTCGCGGCGCATGGTCTCATTGGAATTGGCCCGCAAGTGTTTGGGCGGCCGCCGCAAGACATAGGGGCGACCAGAGCGATGAAAGTGCAGCAGGATGTTCTGCGTGCCGCCGCCTAGCAGGGTCGGTTGTTCAAGCGGACCCGAACCCAGGCCTTGGTCGTCCATCCAAGCGACGAGAGGTGGTAGAGGAACCAGGACTTCCCAGTCCTGATCGCCGCCGGGTGTTACGGTCTTGCGCGTTTCGCTCATGGGTCCACTGTGGCAACTGCAGGCGGGCTCGCCAAGTCCGAGAGGGCCGTTTGGGCCTAAGGCCAGCTGATATAGCGTGGTGCCGGGGCTGGAGGTGATGGTGGAGCAGGCGGCATGTGCTTGCCCTTACATCCCCGCGACACGAGCCCCTTTGGCAAGCGAGTCGCCGCATCCGTGCAGGCCTCGTCGACTTGGCGCTGTTCGAGGTTTTTCACACCCGAGAGATCAACGCCGAGCAGCATGGTGCGTCGCAGGCGCGCGGTGCGAAAGTCGGCCCCGTTGAGAGCTGCGCCAGACAGCTGCGCGCCGTCGAGCGCCGCATCGCGAAACGATGCCCCATCAAAGCGACCATTGGACAAGTTAGCGCCCTGCAATTCCGCGTCGCGAAAATTCGTTATACGCCCATCGACCCTGGTCAAAATGGCACCGCGCAGGTTGGCTTCGTTGAACTGACTGCGAGCCAGTATGGCGCGCCCGAAGTTAGCACCCGGTGCCACAATCTCGCGGAAATCGCTGTTGGCCATGATCGCCCCGGCAAAATTCACACCCCGCGCATCAACACTGCGTAGGCGCGCATTCGAGAGGGTCGCTGAGGCAAAATTGGCACCGGTCATGACAGCATCAGACAGGTCAGCGCGTGAGAGGTCGGCTCCGGCGAACACGGCACCGATGAAGTGCGCCTCGGAGAGGTCAGACCCGACGAGCGAGGCTCCGGAGAAATTGGCACCGTTGAACTGCGCGCCCGACAGCTTACGGCCCGACAGCTCACACTTGGCGCAGACCCCGCCGAAGGAGACTTGCCGAGCAACCTCCTTATCGTTGCTGGCTTCCCAGGCGCAGGCCAAGCCAGGCGACATGGCGAGCAACAGACCAACGGCGGCGAGAAGGCGGGTCACTGAAGAGAGGAAGATCTCGCGGTTCATCGTACTTTCATGGGGTCCATCGCCCTTCGAAAGCTACTTAAATTGCTGTAATTCTGTGGGTTTAGCAGCGCGGGATTCTCAATCCTGGCGGCAGCTGGGTCGACGCGTCGCCGCAGGCCCGGTTCAATTGCGCCTGGCTCAATCCCCGCGCCCGACCCATTTCAGCGCCGGAGAAGTTAGTACCGTCGAGCCGGGCACCGGCTAGGTTGGCGTCTTGCAGGAAGGCACCGACGAAACTCGCATGGGTCAGGTCAGCCCCGGCAAAGTTCGATGAAGAGAAGACTGCGCCATAGGCATTTACGTCGCGCAGGTCAGATTTGGCGAAGCTACTTCGGTTGATCACCGACAAGCTGAGATCAGCCTGCCGCAGCCGCGCGCCCGCAAAATTCCGCCCAGCCATCTCCAAGCCAGAAAAGTCAGCCTGGAATAGGTTGCATGCGGGACAGTTCCCACCTCGCCGCGCACTGGCGAACTGGTTTGCATTTTGAGCGCTGGCAGTCATTGGCATCAGCAACGCCAAGACGGTTCCAAGGATGAGTATCGGTCGCATAGATCCAACATGCCTTTACCAAGGGTTTGATCTGGTTAGCGCGGTAAGCTTAAGGTCCGGTGACCATGATGAGACCATTTGGGATTTGAATATGTCGCTGCGCGCGCCCTTAGGCCCGATTGCGAGCAATCGGCTGCATGTCACGGAGACCGGCGGGATAGAGGCTGAGATCGCGTCGGAGAAAGCCGCGTCGCTGGGCCGGGCAGGTACTGTGGTTGCGACGGCTCTGGCGCGGCTACGAGATTCCGTGGTTGTCGAGCCCGAGGCCCGCGAACTGTTATTGAAGGCTGCGGCGCAAGCCGTCTGGATGTTCTTTGTCCAACGCGAGGCTTGCGGCCTGCGCGATCAGGCCGCCGTGATCCGAGACTTGGAAATTCCTCGCGCCGTCCTTGTCCGGATCGGCGCGGGTTAGCCCGTCAGGTCCTCAGCCCCGGTCGAGGCGCGCACGCCGCAGGTTTCGCAAATCAGGCTGGCACCCTTGCGAACCACCGCTACATCACCGCAGGAGGCGCAGACATCAGCCTCGACTCGACCCGGTCGCCCGGTGCGATGTGCCGCGACGGGTAGGAACAGGAGATTGTCGGGTGCAGATCCGCGCGAGAACCCCCGCGAGATGAATTTTGAGGCCAATTGAGGCTCGTCAGGCGGCGAGACCTGGCCCTTGCCGCCACCCAGGCCGTCGGCATTGAGTTCGCCGTCGGCATTGGCCAACTCGTCGCGGCCCAGATAGGAGATGCCGAGTTCGCGGAAGATGTAGTCCAGGATCGAGGTGGACGATTTCACCGAGTCATTGCCCGTAACTGGGCCAGCGGGTTCGAACCGCGTGAAGACGAAGGCGTCGACAAACTCTTCCAGCGGGACGCCGTACTGCAGGCCGATTGAAATTCCGATTGCGAAATTGTTCATCAGGGAGCGGAAGGCGGCCCCTTCCTTGTGCATGTCGATGAAAATTTCGCCCAACTCGCCGTCGTCATACTCGCCGGTATGGAGATAGACCTTGTGGCCGCCGACCGCGGCTTTCTGGATGTAGCCCTTGCGACGATCCGGCAGTTTGCGGCGGGTAGGTTCGCGTTCGACAATGCGTTCGATGATCCGTTCTGGGGCTGGCGACGAGGGATCGGGTTCAGCTGCTCGCCGCGCCACCGGTTCGGCGACCTTGGGAAGCGCAAGGAGGAAGTCTGCCGGCGGCGCAAGCCGACGCAGGTGCAATGCTGCGATCTTAGCCGCAATCGCGGCATCAAACATGGCTTCCGCGTCGGCGGGTGTGGCGTCATGCTCCAGCTCGATCTGTGCCACAGCCGGGAAATCTAGGATGGACTGCAGGGCAGCGAGCATGGCAAAATAGGGGTCAGGTCCCAGGTTGTCGGCCGACAGAAACACCGCGCGCTGGTTCGGGCTTAAGAACTCCGCTTCCTGGTTGAAGCCGTCGCCCATGACATGGGCTTGCGCCGCCAGGATGTCAGCCTCGCTAAAGCCCATGTGAGCCAGGAGATCGAATTGCGGATCGCCAAGGGCGGTCTGATCTAAGCCAAGGACGTCAGTCAGGAAGCCCGGATCAATAGATTTGATCGAAATGGCGTCCGACAACCGCGCGGCGAAGGGCAGGGCAGCTTCAACGGCTGCCAGTTCGTGCTCGGTAAAGCCCTTGGCCTGAAGGGTGGCATGGTTGATGGTCGGCGCGTCCGCAAGGCTTTGCGTCCCAAGCCAGTGCGCGCGCGCAGACCACGCGTCGGCGCCGAAGACCGCCAAACCCTGTAGAGCGGCCTCGGACAGAACCCGCGTGATTTCACCGTCGGCAGTCTGTGCCACAGTCACCGGACCGCCTGATGGAGTGACATCAGGGCTGGCTCCTCCCAATCGCAGGGCAAGCTCGGGATCATCAAACACGGCGAGGCCACCGTCCAGCTTGGGCAAGTGCCCGAGAACGGTTTTGACGCGCAGGAAGATCTGCCGTGCGGCCTGGCGTCCTTCGTTGCTGTCATAGGCCAGACCTTGGGCCATCAGCCAATCGGCCAAACCGGCCAAACCGATCGCCGCGGGACCACCCTGAGCCGCTAAGGCTGCAGCGGCCAATCCAACCGTCGAATCAAAGCCATCCTGGTTGAAGGTATCGCCGTTTCCGAAGGCCATCAGGGAGATCACCGCGCGGGGAATCGACCCTTCGATGATGGGGGCATTGGCTTGGTCGAGCGCGAGATCGGCGACCACTTGGCCAGTGTCCCAGGCGCAAAGGGCTAGAGCCCGTTTGGCCGTAGGCGACGCGCCGTCAGACAAGGCTGCGATGATCATGACATCGGGGGCAGGCTCTGGTTCGATCCCAATGTCCCAGACATGTTCGCCAGCCTTGGCCAAGGCGATGGCGTCAATAATCATGGCGTCAGTCGCGCCAGCGCCGCGTGCCGCCTCGGCTCTGCGAGCAAGGCTCATATTCGATTGGGGATCGGCACAGGCTACGGGATCGCCTTCGCACCGCGCGATAGAGTCCATCACCGCTTCCAGGCGGCGTGCCAACTCAACTGTCCCGGCATAGGTGGCCAACTGGCGGCGCCGCGCGCGACGCACATCTGTGAGGGTGGCTACAAAGTCCGCAGATTCGCTGGAAGTTTTCCGCACATCTGATTCAGATGCCGCACCACCCAGCGCCAATTTTCCAGACAGGAGCGCAACGATTAGATCTCTTCGAAAACTCGCGCCTGCGGCGGAATCCGCAAACAGCTCACGTTTGTCGGCTGCCGCTGCAATCGCGTCGGCCTTGGCGAAGATCGCTGCGGGAAGATCGGTGTCACCCCCGGCCCAATCCAGCCAAGCCTCAACCTGGGCATCGGTCCAGGCTTGCGGGGCCAGTACCTCAACCATGCCCGTAGCGCGCTCCAAGAGCCTGCGCTCAATCCTCGCCGGTTCGGTTTGCACGTGATGTTCTCCTGCAAGGTGCAGGTTAGGCAGCGTCGGCGGTCGCGGCAATAGATGTTGCGGTCTAAGGGGCGCATATCCCCAACATCTTGCGACGAAGGCATGGCTGGACGCTCGCAGGTCGGGGACCTATAGTCGCGCTGCCCTCCAACTGGTTCGGACAGTCAAACGTGTTTAGAGCGATTTTTACTTGGTGGGGCGGCGCAACCATCGGCGCAGGCTTTCATATTCATCGTCGGGGTCGACTGGTTGGCCAAGACGACCTGGGCAATCGCTATTTTGAGGCCCGCGACACCAAGGATTCATACGACGGTCGCAAGCGCCGTTGGGTGATCTATAACGGCTATGCTGAGGCTTCAAAGGTTCCGGCTGAGTGGCATGGGTGGCTACATCACACCTTTGATGATCACCCCGGCATATCACCCTTGAAGCGACAGCCCTGGGAGAAGGATCATCAGCCCAATCTGACCGGTACGGTTCATGCGTGGCGTCCTCAAGGGGCCATTTCGCAGGGCGGTGAGCGTCAAAAGGCTTCGGGCGACTATGAGGCGTGGCGACCGGAATAGGGGCGATGATTGGGGCTTATCAGCGGCTGGGACTTTCAGCGATTGTGATCGCTTTGACGTGGGCTGCCGGCATGGCCGCGGCTCAAGTCGATCCAGAGCCACCATTGCCAGCGACGGAGGAAGCACCACCGGCTGAAGTGATCGCACCAGCCCCTGTTGCGGCACCCGCAGTCCAGGCCTCCGAGGTGGCACCTGCCTCGCCGCCCAAGGGGCAAGTGGTCCAGAAGCCTGCTGAGAGCACGCAAAAGCGGGTACGGAGTGGCGTTGCGATCCTTCAAGCCCTCGACAAGGTAACCGCAGAGACCGTGCGGTTTGAGGCCCGGGTTGGCCAATCCGTTCGCTATAAAACCCTTGTGATCACAGTACGGGCTTGCGAGCAGGCCGCGAGTGACGAGCCGCTAGAGGACTCGATTGCCTATATTTCCGTGGAATCGCAGCCGCGCGTCGCGCCAGGAAAGCCCACACCGCCGCCTCGCCAAGTGTTCAAGGGATGGATGTATGCCTCCTCGCCGGGCCTGAACCCGCTGGAGCACCCGGTCTATGATGCTTGGCTGATCACCTGCAGGGCGGCCCCACCGGTCATCGCCTCGACGCGCTGAAAGTCGGCGTTCGTCTCTAGGGCAAGTGCAAGACGGCGGTGATACTCGACCCTGGGAATCTCTTGGGTGCCGAAGCGGCGGAGGTGTTCTGTCATGAACTGGGTGTCCAAGAGGCTGAAACCGGCAGCTATCAGGTGTGCCACTAAATGCACGAGGGCCACCTTTGAGGCGTCTGTGACTCGCGAAAACATGCTCTCGCCAAAGAAGGCTCCGTCGAGCGATACACCGTAGAGGCCGCCGACCAACAGACCATCTTTCCAGCTCTCAACCGAGTGGGCGTGGCCGATGGCGTGAAGGTCGCCGTAGACCTGCTCAATGGGCCGGTTGATCCAGGTTTCAGCCCGATTGGGGTGTGCCTCTGCACAAAGGCCGACAACGCGTCTGAACGCGGTGTTGATTTTGATTTCGAAAGCATCGGTGCGGACTGTTCGGGCCAGGCGGCGGGGAATGTGAAATTTACCGAACTCGACCACGCCGCGTTGTTCCGGGTCGATCAAGAAGACGCTGTCGTCGTCGCGCGCATCTGCCATCGGAAACACGCCGCGCGCATAGCAGTCGAGGATGTCATGGGGGTCGAAAGCGGGCATGGGATGGGTTTAGGCGATCTCGAGCTTCATCCCTAAGGTCGTGACGCGCACGAACAATGTTTCCTAATGCTAACCCAGCTCTTGATCCTTCATCCACCGCTCTAGCCAGTGGATGTCGTAAGTGCCTGATAGGATGTCGGGCTGGAGGAGTAATTCTTGGAACAGAGGCACAGTCGTCTCGATCCCGCCAACCACAATCTCGCCTAGGCAGCGGCTGAGGCGCGCGATGCATTCTTCGCGGTCGCGGCCGTGAACGATCAGCTTGCCGATCAAACTGTCATAGTAGGGCGGGATCGAATAGCCGGCATAGATGGCGCTGTCGAGACGCACGCCCAAGCCACCCGGCGCGTGAAAATCGGTGACGAGGCCCGGCGATGGCACAAAGGTCTTGGGGTTTTCGGCGTTGATGCGGCATTCGATGGCATGACCTTCAAACACGATGTCAGACTGTTTGAAGGAGAGTGGCAGACCGGCGGCGATACGGATCTGTTCGCGCACCAAGTCGATGCCGGTAATGGCCTCAGTGACCGGATGCTCGACCTGTAGGCGGGTGTTCATCTCGATGAAGAAGAACTCGTCGTTCTCGTAGAGGAATTCGATGGTTCCGACGCCGAGATAGCCGATGGCCTTGACGGCATCGACAACGACCTTGCCGATCTTGGCCCGCGTCGCGGCGTCGATAATCGGGGAGGGTGCCTCTTCCAGCACCTTTTGGTGGCGGCGCTGCAGCGAGCAGTCGCGTTCGCCCAGGTGGCAGACATTGCCGAAGCTGTCGGCGATGACCTGAAGTTCGATATGACGCGGGGTTTGAAGGTAGCGCTCCATATAGACCGCGTCGTCGCCAAAGGCGGCGCGAGCCTCAGCACGCGCTGTCGAAACGGCCTCGTAGAGATCATCCTGGGTTTGAGCGACCTTCATCCCGCGCCCACCACCACCCGCAGCGGCCTTGATCAGGACGGGAAAGCCGATTTCGGCTGCGGCTGCAAAGGCTTCTTCCTCGGTGGTGATTGCGCCGTCCGAGCCGGGAACGACGGGGATACCCGCGGCCTTTACGGCCTGCTTAGCGGTGATCTTATCGCCCATCATGGTAATGTGCTCAGGCTTGGGACCGATGAAGGTAAAGCCGTGCGCACCGACGATCTCGGCAAAGCGGGCGTTCTCTGACAAGAAGCCGTAGCCGGGGTGGATGGCATTGGCGCCAGTGATCTCAGCGGCGGCGATGATCGAGGGGATGTTAAGGTAGGACTTGGCCGCAGGGGCGGGGCCGATGCAGACGCTTTCGTCGGCCAGCCGAACCCACATGGCTCCGGCGTCAGCCTCGGAATGGACGGCCACGGTGGCAATGCCCATTTCCTTGCAGGCCCGGTGGATACGCAGAGCGATTTCGCCGCGATTGGCGATGAGGATCTTATCGAACATGATCCTACTCGATGACGACGAGAGGCTCGCCGAATTCGACCGGTTGGCCGTCTCCGACCAGAATTTCAAGCACCTTGCCCGCCTTGGTGGCCGGGACCGGGTTCATGGTCTTCATTGCCTCAATGATCATCAGGGTCTGGCCCACCGTGACGCTGTCACCCACCGCAATGAAGGGGGGTTGGTCGGGTTGGGCCTGGAGATAAATGGTGCCGACCATGGGTGACTTGATAGATTCGCCGCGCGTGGCCGCCGCGACCGGCGTTGCAGTGTTCGGTGCTGCTTCTGCCGGGGCCGCTAGTTGTGGCGCATGGCTTACAGGCACTGGCGCCGCAGCGTAGTGCACGGGTGAGGCGGCGGTCAGCGTCTTGGCGACCCGGATCTTTAAACCCGCATGCTCAATCTCGATTTCGCTCAGCCCGGTTTCGGTGAGGATATCGGCTAGTTTGCGAACCAGGCGCGCGTCGATCGGGTCGGCGGGGGCCTTGGGGCTGCTTGCCATGAATTGAAATTCCTATTGCTTAGGCATCAGGGGTTAGGCGGATAAATCCGCTGCCGCCTCGATGGCGAGTTCATAGCTCTTTGCCCCGAAGCCTGACACGAGGCCGGTCGCGGCAAGAGACACATAGGTGTGATGACGAAACGCTTCACGTGCGGCGGGATTGGAAAGGTGACACTCCACCACTGGGATATCTAACGCCTTCAGGGCATCGAGCAGGGCAACAGATGTGTGACCAAAGCCTGCGGGATTGATCACCAAGGCGCTCGCAGCGGTCCTGGCCTCTTGAATCCAATCGATCAACTGACCCTCATGATTGGATTGATGGAACACGATCGTGCGTCCCAGCGCCTTTGCCCGACGCTCACACAGCGCTTGGACATCGGCCAGGGTGGCTGTTCCGTAGATATCTGGCTCCCGGACCCCCAGAAGATTGAGGTTGGGACCGTTCAATACATATATCGGTTTCGACATTCGGCCCCGCCGTCGATTCAGCCGTCTTGTAACGGGGCGCGAGCAAGGTCACAAGCATTGCCGCGAATTGCTGATATTGAGCTCCAGATGAACCTGACCCTAAATGGCGAGGCGCGCGTGGTTTCCGAGGGTTCGACCCTGGCCGATCTGGTGGCCGAACTGGGGCTGGATGGGCGCAAGGTGGCGGTTGAGCTAAATCTGGAGATCGTGCCGCGTTCAGCCTATCAGGTGACGCAGGTCGCTGACGGGGACCGGATCGAGATTGTTCACTTTATCGGAGGCGGCTGAGATGGTTTCCAGCCAAGACACTTGGTCGGTGGCGGGGCGAACATTTACCTCGCGCTTGATTATTGGCACCGGCAAGTATGCCGACTATGCGCAAAATGCTGCTGCGGCTGAGGCGTCGGGGTGTGAGATCGTCACGGTGGCGATCCGCCGGGTGAACCTCTCGGACCCCAGCCAGCCCATGCTGGTGGACTATGTGAAGCCCGACCGGTTTACCTTCCTGCCCAATACGGCTGGGTGTTTTACGGGCGAGGAGGCCGTGCGCACCCTTCGTCTGGCTCGCGAAGCCGGGGGCTGGGACCTCGTGAAACTAGAGGTGCTATCGGATACCAAGCACCTGTTACCGGATATGGAAGAGACCCTGCGCGCCTTGAAGCTGCTGATCGCTGAAGGGTTTCAGGTGATGGTCTATTGCACCGACGATCCGGTCTATGCCCAGAAGCTGGAAGACGCCGGGGCGGCCGCGATAATGCCAGCTGCGGCCCCCATCGGCTCGGGTCGCGGCATCCAGAACTTCCTCAATCTTGGCTTGATCATTGAGCAATCCAAAGTTCCTGTCCTGGTCGATGCCGGGGTGGGAACGGCCTCGGATGCCGTGCTGGCCATGGAAATCGGCTGCGACGCGGTGCTGATGAATACCGCCATTGCCCAGGCCAAAGACCCGATCCGTATGGCTGGTGCTATGCGCCATGCGGTGATCGCCGGGCGGGAATCGTTCCTGGCGGGGCGCATGCCTAAACGGATGTATGCCGAGGCGTCGTCGCCGCTGTCCGGGTTGATCTGAGCGGTCGGAGATGTCGCGATGCCGAGCTATCTCGGGAGCTGCCACTGCGGCAAGGTGCGGTTCAAGGTCGAGGCGGTGATCGACCACGTCCGCGTTTGCGACTGTTCGATCTGTAGTCGGCGAGGTGCCCTGATCCACCGGGTGGCAGAGGATGCGCTCGAGCTGCTATCGCCCTGGGAAGACCTTGCGACTTACAAGTTCCACACGCTTCAGGCGACGGATTATTTTTGCAAAGACTGCGGAATATTGCCCTTTCGCCGGCCCCGTACGGCGCTGAATATATGGGGGATCAATGTGCGCTGTTTGGAGGGCGTTGATCTCAACGCCATTCCTATTGAGCGGGTTTTTGGTAGTCGCCTTGACTGAGGACCTGAACCTCTCTGGCCTTACCTTGCGCCAACCCGCCAGGATTGAACCAACTTAGGGGGGGAAGACCCATGACCACCGCCAACGGACGCAAATCGATTTTTATCACCGGGGCCGCTTCTGGCATGGGCCGGGAAACGGCGCGGCTGTTCCATGCCAAGGGCTGGTTCGTCGGGGGCTATGACGTCAATGCCGAAGGCCTGGCGGGACTTCGTGACGAACTGGGCGCTGTGAACTGTGTGGTCCGCACGCTCGATGTTACCGACCGGCTGGACTACCGCGCCGCGCTGGCCGAGTTCGGTGCTGCCACCGGTGGCAAGATGGACATTCTCTACAACAATGCCGGGATCGGGCGGGGTGGCCCCTTTGCTGACATGCCGTTCGAGGACGTCATGGCGGTAGTGCAAGTCAATTTCGTGGGTGTGTTGATTGGCATCCATGAGGGAATTAGCCTGCTGAAGGCTACGGCTAATTCCATGTGCTTCACCACCTCATCCTCATCGGCGACCTATGGCATGCCCGGCATCGCGGTCTATTCAGCGACCAAACACGCGGTGAAGGGGCTGACCGAGGCTTTAGCGGTGGAGTTTAAGGCTTACGGCGTCCGTGTCGCCGATGTGTTGCCAGGCCTGATCGACACGCCGATCCTGCCGCCCGGCGCTGTGGCGAATGCGCCCAAGGACGGCATGTTCCGCGCCATTCCGCCCACCGATGTGGCGGCCGTGGTGTGGGAAGCCTATCACTCCGACAAGCTGCATTGGTATGTGCCGCCAGAGCTTTTCGAGCTCGACAAAGCCGCGACCCTGACGCCTGAATTGGTGCGCGAGCAGATGGCGGCCAATTCGTTGTTTGGTGGCGTTAGGCCAGAATAGGTTCGGCCTTCAGCCGGTCGATATCAGCCTGCGGTGACAGTCCGATGGCGCGCATTAGCGGCTCACGGTCCGGACCGGGTTTTGGCGGATAAGCGGCCGCGTTGCGGGCCTTGCCTCTGGCCCAATAGCCCATGATCTTGGCCATATTGGCCGGACGTTTCAGCCAGGCAGAGGGGTGCTCCAACATGTGGAAGCCGCGCATAGCCGCCCGCAGCAGGTCGGGATCGGAGCGAACCGCAACGCCAACAGCATCCTCCATAAAGCTCTTCAAGGCGCGGCTGCGCAGGCTGGGTCGGTAGTCTGGCGTAAGCGCCTGGCGGGCACGGCGGATGGCTGCCCGATCCAGGTCGAGCATCGAGGCATAGAAGGGCTTCAGGTCGCGCGTCACGGCGGCGTCGAAGGCCAGCAAACGCATCGCGGGGTCTGGATTGGCTCTCAGTGCATCACGCAACAGATAGGCGCTGACCGCAGCAAATGAGCAGCCTCGGCCATAGAGCGGATTCGTTCGAACCAAGCTGTCGCCGAGGGCAAAGAAACCCAAGACCGACGGCTGCCCATCCTTAACCAGATCACGCCAGCGGCTGTGCAGATCGCCCATCCCGAACACCTTGCTCACACCCTGTGCGCGGGCGGGATCGATCCAGGGTGCCAGGCCGGGTAACTGTTGGCAGATGTTGTCAAATACCTGAGGATCGACGATGGCCTTGCGCATTTCCAGCTCGATCTCCGGCACGCACATGGTGATAGAAAAGCAGCCATTGTCGCCGGGGAACACGCCGAATTTCAGAAACCCGAGATCGCCCGTCGCCGGCGCTTTGCCGCGTGGTGGCTCTTCGAGGCCAGGATGGAGGCGGTAGTGCTTGGTGAAGTAGAGGATGCCCGCGGTTTCCGAAGCCTCCGTGATCGGTGCGCCAAGCTCGGTCAGTTGCTCGGTGGCTCCGGATGTGCGTCCGGCGGCATCGACCACAATATCGGCGCTTAAGACCTCACCATCTTGGAGTTTGACGCCAGTCACGCGGATCGGCGAGCCGGGTTCTGCAATTAACTGCGTCACAAACGCCTCGGACCGGATGGTCACACCGGGTAGCTTTTCGACATAGCGACGAATGACCAGTTCCAGGGTCGTGCGGCGGCTGGTCAGGATAATGAAGTCGGAGTCGATCGGCTCGCGGCGATAGGTCTCTTTGTGAATATCGGTGAGCATCTGATCGAAGGTGAGCTCGCGGCAACCAGCGTCTAAGAGGTCACTGAGCAGCTGCGGGTGTTCGTCGCGTACAATGGAGCGCAGGCGTGCCAGGAAGGCGTGACTATGGCGCAGATGGCCAACGCCACGGCGAGACCATTCCAGAAAGGCTTCGTCTGCATCACCAGAGGGCGGCGGAGGGTCGCGCTCTAATAGGGTTACGGTTCGCCCGGTGGGGGCCAATGCCAAGGCCGTGCAGAGTCCCGCTATGCCAGCCCCGATCACGACGACAGTTTCGCTCATGGTTCAGACCTTGGACAACACACGTGGTGGCAAGACATTTAGGATTGAAAATCCTGACATGCCACACCCTGCGTAAGGCTAGGCAGAACTTAGCTCGGCGTCTTCAGCTTACCCGCCTTGGCGTCGGCGATTAGGGCGCGCAACGCGGTCAGGTCAGCACCAGGGATCAGAGTGTCGCCGACGATGAAGGCTGGCGTTCCCTCAATACCCAGACGCGCCGCAAGGGTTGCGGTGTCGTGAAGATGCTTCTGCACGGCGACGGACTGAGCTTCAGTCGCCGCTGCGCGGGGGTTGATACCGAGACTGGTGAGGTGCCCCTCGATGCGAGGCTCGTCCAGCACCTTGTCGGCCATAAAACGCTGATAGAGTTCGAGGCCATTTTCCTTGCCGGCCGCAGTTAGCGCAACGCCTGCCGCCAAGTTGGAAGGTCCGCCAAAAATTGGCAATTCCTTGAAGACAAAGCGGACGTCAGGGTTTTCAGCGATAAGTTTCACGACCTCTGGGGCAGATGATTTGCAATAGCCGCAGCGGTAATCGAAGAATTCTACCACTGTGTATTTGCCGGTGGGGTTGGCGACGAAATCCCTGGGATCGGCTTCGAGCGCTTGGCGGTTGGATCGTAGTCCAGCCTTAGCGATATTGGCCGCATCGGCCGTCTTTTTCTCCTGAAGCTTTTGCAGAGCCTCTTCGAGCACCTCGGGGTGGGCCAATAGATAGGTGCGAACCCGCGTGCCAAAGGCGGCGTCTTGAGCCTTTTGGCAACCGGTCAGGCTGATCATACCAACCAGGATCAAGGCCAGTGAAAGGGGTCGTAGCATTGGCAATTTCTCAGCTTGGATAACTAGTGGAACGAACCCTTGGAGCCCGTACCGTCTGGGCCGATATCCTTCAGTAGGCCACGGTCGGGATTTGAGGCCAGGACGATATCGGTGGCGCGCCGCCACTCCGGGGTGCCTTTTGTCAGCATCTCGCGGGCTCGCATGGCGAATATCAAGGCTTGGCGCTTGTCACCCTCTTGAAAGTTGTACTCGGCAGTTGCGTAGCGCGCCAAACCGTCGAGGCCGCGGCGGTCATAGGCCTCGGCTAAAATACGCCAAGCCGCCGTGTTTTCTTCATCCTGGACCAGAGATTTCTTCAGTTCAGCGATCCCCTCATCAACCTTGGCATCGGAGTTCAGCGCGATCAGGGTCTGACCCAAATTCACCCTTAGGAGGGGTGCCTCGGGCTTGAGGGCCACTGATTTTCGCTGGGCGGCTTCGGCCTCAGCAGCTCGGCCAAACTCAAACAACACTTGGCCCTTGAGTTCCCACAGATATGGGTTGGTGGGTTGTTCCAGGAGTAAAGTTTCTATAAGTTTCAAAGCTTTGTCAGGCTCTTTCAACTGGTACTGCGCGATGGCGCAGGCATAGCGCGTTGGATAGTCCTGAACTTTGTCGCTGCATTTTACGATCGCGATAGTTGGATTGATGAAGCCTTGTAGCTTGGCCTTCATGATCTCATGCTTGGCGATCTTTTCGGCGTCATCATGTGCTTGATAGTGGGTCTGTTTCTCGACGCGTGACCTGAGGGACGCTATCCGGTCTGATGACAGCGGGTGACTGCGGAAATAGGGATAGCGCCGCGCCTCTGCGAAGACCTCCTGGTATCGAAAATTGTCGAAGAACTCGACAAGGCCCTGACCGGAAAGAGACGCGGTCTCCAAATAGGTCGCTCCGGCCTGATCGGCACGGCTCTCTTGTTCGCGGCTGTAGCCTAGAGCTCCGATTTGACCGAAGAACCCGGCGTTCCCGGCCAAGATTGCACCAGCCTCGGTGTTGCCAGACAGAGCGGCCAAAACGCCAAGGCCCATGGTCAATAAGAAGGGTTTGAGGCCGGCCCGGCTCATTTCACCTGATCGTGCAGAGTGCCCGCCGGCCAAGTGGCCAATTTCGTGCGCCATAACGCCTTGCAACTGGTTCGGCGTCTTGGACTCAAGAATAAGCCCGGTGAACACCGCCATAGTGCCGGGGGCGGCAAAGGCATTCAGGTCCTTTGAGCCGATCAAGAGGATGTGGATCGACTTGGCGTCCAGCCCCGCCGCCTCATACAGAGACGCCGCATCCTCATGCAGGATGTCTTCGATCTCCGTGTCGCGGATCAGGGACATCGGTTCGCCTTGAGCGCGGGCGACGTTCGCTGGCATCGTCAGGCCTACGGCCATCCAAGCGGCCATCGCAGCACGAACAATCGAACGGGTCGAGGACGCCATAGTCTTACTCCCAGCGGCTCCCCAGCCCGTTCTCATATCTAGACCGTCAAGCGCGCCGCCACCAGCCCTTGCGGGGGGCTGCGGGGGGCGCAGAGATCTCTGCGGGGTCGAGTTCTTTCACAGCTTCGACCGTAGGCACGACCGGTTCAGGGGCCGCTGTTACCTCGGCAACAACCTCTGCTGCCACCACCGCTTTTGTCCGACGACCGCGTGGTGCTTTCGGGGCAGGTGTCTCGATGGTCGGTTCCGTTGCGGTCTGTGCCTCGACGACCGGTTCCTCCGGCGGCGTAGACTCGACGACTGCCGTAAGGGCCTCGACGGGAACTTCGGCAACGGTTTCGGACTCAGGCTTGCGACCTCGTCCGCGACGCGCCCGCGCTGACTTTGGCTTGTCCTCTAGGGCCGGGAGTTCGACCCAGATGTCATGCGTATCATCTGCGGTCGCAGTCTGAGCGACCGCGGCATCAGGCTCAGCGTGGCGTTCGGGCGCGCGCTCCCTCTCAACAGCAGGTGCCTGACGGATATCTTCGGCAGGGTCATGCCAGACGAAGGGGTCTTCGCCATAGGGAACCCATGGCCGCGTCCAAGCGAAGGCATCGACTGGACGACTATCTTCGCGCATCCGTCGGCCACCCCGCCGACCCCGCCGACGGCGGCGACTTGCGGCGCTTTCCTCATCATCTTCCGGTTTCGGTTCGCGGGCGACGATAGGTTCGGCGACGGCACCCTCTGCTCTGGGTTCATCGCGCCGACCGCGCCGACGCCGACGACGTCCGCGGTTGCGATCGCCCCCGTCTGCAGATTCGGTCTCGTCATGTTCAGCGTCTTGGTGACGGTGTTCGGCCTCATCATCATCGGTCGCCTCGCGCGCGATGGCTTCTTGTTCTTCGCCGTCGTCTTCGTCCTCATCCTCTACGGCGTCATCATCAAAGTCGTCCTCGACCGGGACATAGGCTTCGAGAACCTTACGTTGGACGATCGCATGTTCGGGGCGTGGTTCGTCGGCCGTTCGCTCGATCTCGTGTTCTGCGTGCGCGACGCCATCATCGATGACGATGGTGACAAAAAGCCCCAACGCCTCGTGGATCCGCGCCAAATGACCGCGTTTCTCGTTGAGGATGTAGAGGCCGACGGCGGTCGGAATCTTCAGAGTTGCCTCTCCGCCACCCTTTAGGGCTTCGATTTCCAGGGCGCGTAGGGCCGACAAGGCGCTAGATTCGACGGACCTCACGCGACCTGTGCCTGCACAGTGTTCGCAGACATGGGTCGTGCCCTCCAACACCCCGGAGCGGCGGCGTTGGCGACTAATCTCCATGAGGCCAAAGCCGGAGATCCGTCCCATCTGGATCCGGGCCCGGTCGTCCTTAAGGGCGTCCTTTAGTTTCTTTTCGACGGCTCGGTTGTTTTTCGCCTCATCCATGTCGATGAAGTCGATGACCACCAGACCGGCCAAGTCGCGAAGGCGCAATTGGCGTGCGGTTTCTTCGGCCGCCTCCATATTGGTCTTGAGCGCCGTGGCTTCGATATTGCGTTCGCGGGTTGCGCGACCCGAGTTGACGTCCACCGCGACCAAGGCTTCGGTCTGGTTGATCACCAGATAGCCGCCAGATTTCAAAGGAACCGTGGGGGAGTAGATCTGACTAAGGTGGTCTTCGACCCGATGCTTGACGAACAGCGGGGTCGGTTCGCGATAGGCCTGAACCTTCTTGGCTTGAGAGGGCATCAGCATACGCATGAAGTCGCGGGCTTCCTTGAAGCCGGCTTCACCCTCGACCCACACCTCGTCGATGTCCTTGTCGTAGAGGTCGCGGATGGTGCGCTTCACCAGATCCTCTTCCTCATAGATGAGGGCTGGGGCCACAGAGTGCAGGGTGGTGTCGCGGATGTTTTCCCACAAACGTAGCAGATATTCGTAGTCGCGGCTGATTTCGGCCTTGGTGCGCTTGGCACCTGCCGTTCGAACGATCAGGCCCATGCCTTCGGGCACGTCTAAGCTCTGGACGACACCCTTGAGGCGTTTACGGTCCGTGACCGTGTCGATTTTGCGCGAAATCCCGCCACCGCGCGCCGTATTGGGCATCAAGACGCCATAGCGCCCTGCCAGAGAGAGGTAGGTTGTGAGCGCCGCACACTTGTTGCCGCTCTCTTCCTTGACGACCTGGACCAGCATGATCTGACGGCGGCGGATCACTTCTTGGATCTTGTAGCGCCGCATTAGCCGGCGACGACGCCGGGCGACTTCTTCCTCCATGACGTCATCGTCGTCATCTGAGCCGGAATCTTCGTCCTCATCGTCATCGGAAGCTGGAGCCTTGGCGCGGGGCTCATGGTGATCGTCTTCTTCTTCAGCCTCTTCA
>JANPNB010000374.1:0-6346 GCA_031427275.1 Alphaproteobacteria bacterium
ATCGGTAAGCTCGGTGGGTGGGACGGCTACCCCAGGTCACGACCTCCAGGGCCCATCACCATGCGCCACGGCTTGAACTACTTCCTCGCCATCGCAAAGGGATGGAGCCTCAGAGCCGGAGATGTGTGAATCGCCTAGCACGCAGTGGGGGAAGTGGGCCGACAGCGTCTTCGCTGGAGGGTCGATGGGGGTGCGTATCTGAAACGCACTGCCCTTCAGACTCTCACCCCCATCGGCACGCGCCGCCTGCGGCGTCTTGTGCCACTTCCCCCACTTCGTGGCGGGAAGGGACTAAGCCGCAACTTCAACCAACGGCGCAATGGCGCTGATGCTTGCCGAAGGCGCGGCCTTGGCCGTCTCCAGATCGTAACGGGTCTGCAAGTTCATCCAGAACTGCGCGGAGGGACCAAACAGCCGCTCAAGACGTAAGGCCGTATCGGCGGTGACGGAGGTTTGGCCTCGCACCAGCTTCTCGATCCGAGGCCGTGAAATCTGCATCCGGCTTGCCGCCCGTCCGGCGGTCAGGCCATGCGGCTTGATGAACTCTTCCAGCAAGATTTCACCCGGGTGGACCGGGGACAACGGGTCTTGGATCATAGCGGGCTCCTCTAGCATTAGTGGTAGTCGACAAACTCAACCTGCGTCGGCCCGGAGGTTGTCCAGACAAACACCAGCCGAAACTGATCATTCACTCGGATCGAGAACTGGCCCCGCCGATCTCCTGACAAGGCCTCCAACCGGTTGCCCGGAGGAAAGCGAAGCTCGTCTAACGCGACAGCGGCATTCAGCATCTCAAGCTTGCGCTTTGCCGATCGGATCAGGTCTGCCGGAAACCGCTTACCCGGAGCCACACCGTCAAAGATCGCGCGAGCTCGGTCGTCCTTGAAGCTCTGAATGACCATGATCGTTATTCGCAATGATTGGAAGATTGTATCGTAACGAGATACGCCTCGTCAACGAGATTGTATCGGTAGTGGATACGTTCGGAGTTGCGTTCACGACCGGGGTGGAATTGAACATCGGAATACCCCTCTCCAACCCGCGACCTTCCCGCCACAGCGCCACGCCCTTCGCTGCGTCGCAGCAAAATGCTTGGCGGGGAGTGCCGCCGCTGTGTTATGGAAGCGTCACACACACGGTTTGCGGCCACCGGGCCGGGCGCTTTGAAGGCTTTGCGGTATGAGCGGTATCAAGACAGTCGGCATTATTGGTGCCGGCCAGATGGGGTCTGGCATTGCCCATGTGGTGGCGCTGGGCGGCTATGACGTGCTGCTGCACGATGTGAGCCCCGAACGGATTGAGGCCGGCATGGGCCTGATCCACCGCAACATGACCCGCCAGGTGGTGCGCGGCATTATCACTCAAGAAGCCATGGATGCGGGCCTGGCTCACATCAAACCGGCCGCCGAACTGCAAACCATCGCTCAGACCGACCTGGCCATCGAGGCGGCCACCGAGAACGAAGAGATCAAGAAGTCGATCTTCATGGCGATGCTGCCCAATCTCGGTCCCAACACGATCCTGGCCTCCAATACCTCGTCGATTTCGATTACCCGCCTGGCCTCGGTGACCGACCGGCCTGATCGGTTCATCGGCCTGCACTTCATGAATCCTGTGCCCTTGATGAAACTGGTGGAGATTATCCGCGGCATCGCCACTGGGCCGGAAACCTACGAAATCGCCGTCAATTTCGCCAAGTCGCTGGGCAAGACCACGTCGAACGCAGAGGACTTCCCGGCCTTCATTGTCAACCGCGTATTGGTGCCGATGATCAATGAGGCGATCTACACCCTCTATGAAGGCGTAGGCACCGTGGAGGCCATCGACACCGCTATGAAGCTGGGGGCCAACCACCCGATGGGGCCGCTGGAATTGGGCGATTTCATCGGCCTAGACACAGTGCTCTCGATCATGAACGTGCTCTATGAGGGCCTCGCCGACAGTAAGTACCGCCCCTGCCCGCTGCTGACCAAATATGTCGAGGCCGGATGGCTTGGCCGGAAGACGGGGCGCGGGTTTTATGATTACCGAGGGGACGTGCCGGTTCCGACGCGGTAGGTCTTATTGGCTTGCCGTCGCGGCACCCTTTACGGGCGCACCCTCGCGAGACAAAAGGATGCCCCACACTCTTGCAGGGACAATCGATGCCGGACTCAATCACCGCAGACTACATCATCGTCGGCGCAGGCTCGGCCGGATGCGTGCTGGCCAACCGGCTGTCGGCAGATCCTGGCAACCGCGTCCTCCTTCTGGAAGCGGGCGGCGATGATCGGCCGACCAAGGAGCCTAGCCAGTTCCTATCCAACCTGATGATCCATGTGCCGGTCGGCTATGCCCAGACCCTGAAGGACCCCAAGGTCAATTGGCTCTATCCGACGCAGCCCGATCCGGGCACCGGCGACCGGGTACATATCTGGCCGCGCGGCAAGGTGCTGGGCGGATCGTCGTCGATCAACGGGTTGCTCTATATTCGCGGTCAGCATGCCGATTATGACGGCTGGCGACAGTTGGGCTGCGAAGGCTGGGGTTGGGACGATGTGCGGCCCTATTTCCTGCGCTCAGAACATCAGGAACGCGGGGCCAGCGCAGAGCACGGCGTCGGCGGGGCCACTGAATGTCTCGGACGTCACCACCACCCATGAGGTCTCTGACGCCGTGGTTGAGGCCTGCGTCGAGGCCGGTATCCCGCGCAATGCCGATGTGAACGGTGAGAGTCAGGAAGGCGTTTCCTATTATCAGCTGACCGTGAAAAACGGCCAGAGATGTTCCGCCGCCGTGGCCTACCTGCACCCAGCCATGGGGCGCAAGAACCTGACCGTCGAGACCCGAGCCTTGGCCACCAAGGTGATCTTCGAGGGCAAACGCGCAGTCGGCGTCGAGTATACCCAAAACGGCGTGCGCAAGATTGTGCGGGCCACCCGTGAGGTGATCCTGGCCGGGGGCGCGATCAATTCGCCGCAACTGCTGCAACTGTCGGGTATTGGCCCCGGCGCGCTCTTAGCCGAGCACGGCATTGACGTTGTAGTTGACCTGCCCGGCGTGGGTGAGAACCTGCAAGACCACTATGTGATGGCCGTGACCTATCGGTTGAAGGCTGGAACCGTGTCGGTGAACGAGTTGACTAAAGGACCCCGCTTCGTGGGCGAGGTGCTGAAGTATGCCTTCCAGCGCAAAGGCCTGCTGACCTTATCGGCGGCCCATGTGGCGGCGTTCTGTAAGTCGCGACCAGACTTGTCGGGACCAGACATCCAGTTCCACATTCTGCCAGCCTCTCAGAACCTGGAGAAAGCCATGGTCGAGGGGAAGATGGAGCTGGATAACGAGCCTGGCCTGACGCTCGCCCCTTGCCAGGTGCGACCTGAGAGCCGCGGTACAATCCGCATCACCAGCGCCGACCCCACCGTCTATCCGGCGATTGCCCCCAACTACCTCTCCGACCCGCTTGACCAAGAGGTGGCGGTGGCTGGGCTGAAGTGGGGTCGCAAGATCGCCAGCCAACCCGCTCTGGCTCCCTGGATAGACCATGAGATGCTGCCAGGACCTGACTTCACCAATGACGAGAGCCTGTTGGGCTATGCCCGCATGGCCGGTTCCACGATCTATCACCCGGTCGGCACCTGTGCGATGGGCACTGGACCGCGCGCCGTGGTCGACGCGCAACTGCGGGTGCATGGCGTTCAGGGTCTGCGGGTGGTCGATGCCTCAGTGATGCCACGTCTGGTTTCGGGAAATACGAACGCGCCAACCATCATGATCGCAGAGAAAGCTGCCGACATGGTGTTGGGCAAGGTCGCCGCCTAGAGCCCGTTCCCCTCAGACGGCATCGTCTGAAGGGAGAAACTGAGCTCTAATTCAAAAAGTTAGAGCATGTTTGATCCGATAGCCGGTTCCCACTTATTGGTACATGCTCTAAGCGCTGCATTAATCTATTCGACTTGATGGCCTCTAAGGTCCGATAATCGCAGGTGATTCGGACCTGCGAAACATGCGCCGCCTTACCCTACCTCTGCTGACTGCCAGCTATTTCAGCTTGGCCTTAATCCTGGCTCTGCTGTTGTGGCGGAACGGGGGCGGTTGGGCTGCGGGCCTGGCGGCCATGGTCGGCGGGTTGGGACTGTGCTTTGCGTTTCACGGCCTGATCAGTCGCGCCATCGAAACCACCGCCTTGCGCGGCGAGTTGGAGACGATCCGCGAGGCCCACCGCATCATGCTCGACCAGATGGAGCAGGTTGATGGCCGCATCACCAAGGTACTGGAAACCGTGGCGCAAGACTCTTCACGCCGTTCAGACGAGCTGACCAATGAGGTGCATCTGCTTGAGGACCTGGTCCAGCGCATGGGCCAAAAGCTTGAGGAGCGGATCGCTGCGCCGCCGCCGGTTGCCATCGCAACGGGCCGTGATCCGCAACAACGCCAGTCCGTCGCCCTGCTGGAGACCGTGCGCGAGGCCTTGGCGGAGAACCGAGTCGATCTCTATCTGCAGCCGGTGGTCAATCTGCCTCAGCGTCGGACGGTCTTCTATGAGAGCTACTCTCGGCTGAGGGACGAAACTGGGCGGATTATGATGCCCGCCGAGTATCTCTCGGTGGCAGAGCCTGAAGGGCTGGTCACGGCGATCGATAACTTGCTGCTGTTCCGCTGCGTACAGATTGTCAGACGACTGGCCAAGACCGACAAGAAGGTCGGGATTTTCTGCAATGTCTCGATGGCCAGCTTGGCCGATGAAACCTTTTTCCCGCAGTTCCTCGAATTGCTGTCGTCCAACCGCGATCTGGCAGGCGCGCTAATTTTTGAAATCGGGCAGTCGGCCTTTGACAGTCGGGGTTCGATTGAAGCGCGTAATATGGGCAAGCTGGGCGAACTGGGCTTCCGGTTCTCCATCGACAAGATCGTAGATCTGGATCTCGACTTCCAAGATCTGGCGCGCTCGGACGTCAAGTTCCTGAAGATCGGAGCGGGATTCCTGCTCGACCAACTGATTGATACTGAAGATGGGTTGATCTTGCGGTCCATGCCCGACTTGGCGGCTCAGGATTTCGCGGCCCTGACCCGGCGCTATGGCGTTGAGATTATCGCCGAGAAGGTCGAGGCCGAGCGCCAGATCGTCGACATCCTGGAACTCGACATCGGCTATGGACAGGGCCACCTGTTTGGCGAACCGCGCCCGATCCGCGATGCGGTATTGGCCGAGACAACGCCACCCTCGGACTTCAACCGCTCATCGCTACGCCGACGTCGAGGCGCTAGAACCCTTTCCCTTTAGGCGGAATCGTCCAAAGGGGCAAAAAGGGTTCTAACTTAAGAAGCTAAAGCATGTTCCGATAACCGGTTCCCACTTATCGGAACATGCTATAGGGCGCTTGGTTGACCCTGAGCCTGCGGACCGCTACCGCGACGCCCCATGACCGCACCGCAACTGATTACTGGCCTGTCGCAAATCGCTGATCGATATGACGTGATCCTCTCCGATGTTTGGGGGGTGATCCATAATGGCCGGGAGAGCTTTGCTGAACCCTGTGCGGCACTGGCGCGGTTTAGCGTTGAGAACGGCCCGGTGCTGCTGATCTCCAATGCGCCGCGCCCTGCGCAGGCGGTGATGTCGCAGCTGGATGAACTGGGTGTGCCGCGCGACACCTGGAGCGGCTTTGTCACCTCCGGTGATGCCACCCGGGTCCTGCTCGGCCAACGCGCGCCAGGCCCAGTCTGGGCCATCGGGCCCGAGCGCACCGAGGTGCTCTATCACGGCCTAGACATGACCTTTGCCGAGCCGCAGGACGCCGCCTTCATCGGCGTCACTGGGCCCTATGACGACGAGATCGATGTGCCGGAGGATTACCGTGCGCGGTTCGAGGTGGCGGTGGCGCGCGGGTTGGTGATGGTCTGCGCCAATCCTGACATCGTGGTCCAGCGGGGCGACAAGCTGATCTATTGCGGCGGCGCCCTGGCGCAGCTCTATGTGGAGATGGGCGGCACCGTGGAAATGGCCGGTAAGCCGCACGCGCCGATCTATCATATGTGTTCGGCCGAGGCAGAGCGCCTGCTGGGCCGCCCGGTGGACCGCGCCCGCGTGCTCTGCATCGGCGACGGCATGCCCACCGACTTGAAAGGCGCCAATGACCAGGGGTTGGACGTGCTGTTTGTGGCCAGCGGCATCCATGGGGCCGAGACGATTGGGCCAGATGGTCTGCGCGTGGAGGCCACCGCAGCGCTGCTGGCAGCGGGCGGGGTCAGCGCGACCTATGCCATCGCCGATCTGGTCTGGTAGAGCGGGCTTCGTTTGGCGGCTAAAGGTCGTTAAGTTAAATCTAGCCTTGAGGAGACCACGTGCAGGGACTGTTCTTCGAAG
>JANPNB010000375.1:0-10350 GCA_031427275.1 Alphaproteobacteria bacterium
GACAGTAAAGCATGGCCCGACCCGCGGTGGAGGTAAGCGTTGGCTCGGTCTCGCACTCGCCTTCACGCTCACCGCCTGCGCGCAGCCACCCTTGGCCAAGGCTCCGGTAAGTGCTGCGTCGGGGATTGCGGTTCGGACCCAACCGGTCGCGCTGAACGCCAATGATGCGGCGCAGGTTAGCGTGGGCGCTTTCACCTTTGCCGGCGGACTGGAACTGACATCGCGCGACACCAGCCGCCTGCACGGGCTATCGGATGTGAGAGTGTCGCCAGCCGGGCGGCTGACTTCGGTCAGCGACGATGGGGACTTCTTCCGGTCCAGCCTGGTGCTCGACGCTCAAGATCGTTTGATCGGCCTGAAGGACAGCACACTTACTCCCCTCACCGGGCCGGATGGCCAAGCCCTGCAGGGCAAGCAGGAATCCGATGCTGAGGGTTTAGCCATATTGGCCAACGGCGACCTGTTGATCAGCCTGGAGCGGCATGACCGGATCCTGCTTTATCCCGCCAAGGGTGGTCCGGCCCGATTGGCACCTGGACCGCTGAACGTCACCTTCCCCGATAACAGCGGTATGGAGGCCCTTTCGGAAAACCCAGTGGCGGGACCGGACGCCTATATGGTCGGCGGTGAAGCCTCAGGTCAGACCTGGGCCTGCACGCTCTCCAAGGGGTGTACGCCCGGGCGTATCTTAACCAAGCCAGACGAATTTGGCCTGGTGGCCTTGGTGCCCCTGCCGCAAGACCGGTTGGCCTATGTGATCCGCGCCTGGGATCCGCTGGCCGGGAGCCGTGTGGTCTTGATCATTGACGATGCCAACGGCCGCGAAATCGACCGGCTAAACCTCGTCAAACCTCTGACCGTCGATAATTTGGAAGGGGTGGCTGCCGTCCCCGCCAAGGACGGAACGATCCGCTTTTACCTCATTTCCGATGACAATTTTTCCCCCACCCAGCGCACCCTATTGCTGGCCTTCGATTGGAAACCCCATGAGCCGCACTGAGATTGCGCTGCCGACCCGCGACGGCGATGCGCGGGCCTTTACCTTTACGCCTAGCCAGGGCGAGGGGCCGTGGCCCGGGATTATCTTCTATATGGATGGACCGGCCATCCGCCCGGCTCTGTTTGAGATGAGCCAGCGGCTGGCCGACTATGGCTATTATGTGCTGTTGCCCGACATGTTCTGGCGCGGCGGGCTCTATGACCCCATCGACATTCGAACCATCAAGACTGACGAGGACCGCCGCGCGATCTTCGGCAAGTTCTTCGCCACCACCAGCCCTGAAAAGGCCATGAGCGACACCGCCGCCTGCCTCGATTTCCTGTCGGCTCAGCCGCAGGTGAAGGGGAGCAAGATCGGCGTCACCGGCTATTGCATGGGCGGCGCGCTGGTGCTGCGCGCGGCCGGTACCTATCCCGACAGGGTGGCGGCGGGCGCTGCCTTCCACGGTGGCGGCCTGGCCACCGACGCCCCCGACAGCCCCCACCTGCTGGCCCCGCAGATGAAGGCCAAGATTCTGGTGGCCGGTGCCGACGAAGACCGCGGTTTCGACGACGCCCAGTGCGAGCGCCTGGACCAAGCGTTCAAGGCCGCAGGCGTGGACGCCGAGGTCACCATCTATCGCGGTGCCAAGCACGGCTACGCCCCGCCGGATATGCCAGTCTATGACTTCGAAGCGTCGGAACGCCATTGGCGCGAGATGGTGGCGTTGTTTGATGGGGTGTTGAAGTAGGCGGCGACGCTTCGTGGAGCACCATCCCCTGAGGAACGATTAGCTAAGCTCGTGGAGAGAAAATGACGATCCTACAGGGGCAGGTTAATGTTCCAGCGCTTGTCTCCCGCATACGAAACGAGTTTCCCGAGCTGGAGTTCGGCAAGGCAACGCTAAACGACGAGGGCGAGGACCATGCTGTGGTCTTGCTCGATGATCGCTGGGTGTTTCGTTTTCCACGTACCGCGAAGGCGGCCGCGCGTGGAGCGTCTGAACGTCGTCTACTGTCGCAGATAAACGCCCGCGCGAAGGTTGCCACGCCGAATTACGAGAAGGTTGCTAGGGCTGGTGACTTCAGTGGCTATCGGATGATCCCCGGAGTGGAACTTTCCGAGGAGGCTTTCGAAGGCCTGACACACTCAGATCAAGAGCATGTACTTCGTGAGATTGGCGACTTCCTGCGCTTGTTGCACGCGCAGCCGGTAGAGATGGTCTCAGGTCAAGCCGGCGACTTCGAAGACGCGGTCGGGTTCGTGGCACTTCATGCTGAGCGACGTGAAAGGCTTGCTGCCGGGCTCGGCGCAAATCTTATGAAATCAGCCGATCGGTTTTATGAGGCCCTGCCTGCAGCTGTGGCGACCAGCCAGCGCGTCGTCATCCATCGCGATTTCACAGAAGACCACATTCTACTGCACCCCACCGAAGCGCGATTGGCCGGGATCATCGATTTCACCGATGCTGGTCTTGGTGATCCGGCGTTCGATTTTACTTTCCTCTGGTCCTACGGCCTGCATGCCCCTGAAATCGTGGCTAGGAGCTATGGTTCTGAGGCGAGCACGCCTGCCCTTCTGGCACGGTCCATGTGGTGGTTCACCCGCTATCGCATCGATCAAGTTTGGTGGAGCATCAGCGGCGCGCGGGATTATGACGCTTCGAAGATAATGCGGGAACTTGAGAGCCTGTTCGACACCCTTGGCGTCTAGCCGACTTGCTTTGTCCGGAACGAGGAGGGTCACCCAACAAAAAAGCCGCCCCGAGGAGCGGCTGTTTCGTAATGCCAGTGCCTAGACCCTAAGCGGCGACAGCCTGCGCCATCTTGGCTTTGACTTGCTTTTTGATCTTGAGCGCCTTGGCGGAGAGTTGTTCGTCCTTGGCCTTGACCAGGAAGGGGTCCAGGCCGCCGCGGAAATCGATGGTGCGCAGAGCCGCATTGGTGATGCGCAACTTGAAGGACTGGCCGAGCACGTCGGACGCCAGGTTGACCGGGGCCAAGTTCGGCAGGAACCGACGCTTGGTCTTGGTGTTGGAGTGGCTCACATTGTGACCCACCATCGGACCGATACCGGTAAGCTCGCAACGACGCGACATGGCTGTGTAACCCAGGCAAGAAAAAGGATCGAGCGAGCGGTGCCCGCGCGGGAGCGGCGATATAGGCCAAACGAGTCTGGCAGGTCAAGGCCAAGGCGCGATTCAGCGGGTCGCCGGGTTTTACAAAACAACAGCCAGGGAGTCGTGTCTGGAATAATGATTTGTGGTTAACGCGCCTTGAGGTACTATCCCTTGTAGGGAACAAATCCCGAATCGGTGGAAGTCACTGATTCGGTCCTGATTCGTTTCGCCCGCGTTCCGTGAAACCTCCGGCGCTGTTAATCCCTACACCCCTCCCCTTCAAATTGGCCGCGACTTGCGCTTGCCTTTTGTCCCCTTGAGTCGCATTAATAACTGACCGGTCAGTTATTAATTGGACAACATGCTCCCACTCGGCCCACCCAAATTCAAACGCCGCAAGGCCGAGCGGCCGGACGAAATTATCGCCGCGGCCCTGGTACTGTTCGCTGAGAAGGGGTTTGCAGCCGCGCGGCTGGACGACATCGCGGCTCGGGCTGGGGTCTCCAAAGGCGCGCTCTATCTCTATTTCCCGACCAAGCAGGACATGTTCCGGGCCGTGGTGGAGCAGGCGGTGGGGCCGAACCTGGCCAACGCTCAACAGATGGCGACGGGCGACTTGGCCTTCGCTGACTTGGTCCGGAACATGATGGGCATGATGGCGCATATGGCGGCCAACTCTCCACTAGGCGGCATCGCCAAGATGGTAATAGCCGAGGCCGGCAATTTTCCGGAATTAGCGACCATCTGGTATGAACGATCGATTGCTCCCGTCTTTAGCCTACTGACAGCCCTGATCGCTCAGGGCCAAGCGCGCGGCGAAATCCGGCCAGGCGACCCCCGCCAATATGCTCTGAGCTTAGTGTCGCCCACGGTGCTCGGCGTGGTCTGGCGGGAGACCTTCACGCCGGTTGGTGCCCCGCCCTTTGATCTGCCCGCCCTGGCCAAACAGCACGTAGAAACCATGCTGCGCGGCATGCTGATGGAGCCCACCCCATGAAACAGCGCCTCTTGATCATAGGCCTTTTGGTCGCAGCTGCGGCGCTGGTTGTCGTGCTGGTTCTGGTCCCGCGCCTGAGCCGCGCACCCGTCCTGTCCGGTTATGTAGAGGGCGAGAGTCTCTATCTGGCCTCGCCGGTTTCGGGTTCTATCACCGAGCTCGCGGTGCAAAGAGGCGACCGGGTGGTGGCCGGCCAGCGACTGTTTGCAGTCGATCCGCGCCAAATCACCGCTCAGCGCGACCAAGCTCGGGCCGAGGTCAGTGCCGCGTCGGCCCAGGCGCAAGACGCGCGCAAAGGCCTACGCCCCTCTGAAGTCGCAGTCTTTGAGGCCAACATCGCCGTCGCTGAGGCGCGGGCCCGTGAGGCCGAGGTGGTGTTCCGGCGTGTCCGCATCCTGGCCCGCAAGGGTATCTATGCCCAGGCCCGGCTGGACGATGCCCGCGCCGCCTATGACGCCGCAAGTGCTCAGCTTTCGGCAGCCAAACGTCAAAGGGACTCAGCCACCCTGGGCGCGCGCACCGACCAGGTGGTGGCCGCTGACAGCCGCGTAGCGCAGGCCCAGGCGGGCCTGGGAGCTGCAGACGCCCGCCTGACAGATATCTCCCCCCTGGCCCCCAGCGCGGGACGGATCGAAGAGGTCTTCTTCCAGAAGGGCGAATGGGCGGTGGCCAATCAGCCGGTGCTGGCCCTGATCCCCGATGACCGGATCAAGCTGCGGTTCTTCGTACCGGAGAAAGCGGTGTCGGCCTACGCGCCGGGCGGTCAGGTGATGTTCGCCTGCGATGGCTGTGTGACCGGCCTCACGGCCGTGATCACCTATATAAGCCCGCGCCCCGAGTTCACCCCGCCGGTGATCTATAGCCGCGAGGCCCGCGACCGCTTGGTCTATTTGGTGGAGGCTCGCCCTTCCGCGCGCCTCAATCCGGGCCAACCGGTGGACGTCACGCCACTGGGCAACGGCAAGTGAGCACTGCGCTCGCCATCGATGTCGCGGGGCTTTCCAAGAGCTACAGCGGGCGCAGGGTGGTGGATGATGTTTCCATTCAGCTTGAGTACGGCAAGATCTGCGGGTTCCTAGGCCCAAACGGGTCGGGCAAGACCACGACCTTGCGCATGCTGTGCGGCCTGCTGACGCCGGATGCTGGATCGGGCACCTGCCTTGGCCTCGACATCATCAAGGAGGCCAATGCGATCAAGCGCCAGACCGGCTACATGACCCAGCGGTTCTCGCTCTACGAGGATCTGACCCTAGACGAGAACCTGATGTTCGCCGCCCGGGTGCATGGCTTGGACAACCGGCCCGTCCGCGTCACTGCCGCCCTAGACCGGTTGGGTCTCACCGCGCGACGCAGTCAGTTGGCGGGCACGCTGTCCGGGGGCTGGAAGCAACGCCTAGCTCTGGCCAGCGCCACACTGCACGAACCCAAGCTGTTATTGCTCGACGAGCCAACCGCCGGGGTCGACCCCAAGGCGCGCCGCACCTTCTGGGACGAGATCCATGCCCTCTCGCGTGAGGGCCTGACCGTGCTGGTCTCCACCCACTATATGGACGAGGCCGAGCGGTGCCATGAGATCGCCTATATCAGTTATGGGCAACTGATCGCGCGCGGCACAGCCGCTCAGGTGATCGCAGGTTCGCAACTTGTCACCTTCAATGGTGAAGGACCCGGCATTGGCGATGTCGCCGCCAGATTGGCGAAAACGCCAGGCGTCAAAATGGTCGCACCCTTCGGGGCATCGCTGCATGTGTCCGGCACCGACCGCGCCGCTTTGGAAGCCGCGCTCGCCCCCTATCGCCAGCCACCGCTAATCTGGAGCGAGGTCGAGCCCACGCTGGAGGACGTGTTCATCCGGCTGATGGAAGGCTCGAAGGACAATTTCCAATGACCTCGATACGCCAAGGCTTCGGAAGACAGGGTCTCCTCCGTATTTTTGCCGTGCTCGCCAAAGAGTTCAAGCAGCTCACGCGGGACCGCGTAACCTATGCCATGATCCTGATGATGCCGATCGTGCAGCTTCTGCTGTTCGGCTATGCGATCAATGCTGAGCCGCGCCATTTGCCCACCGCGGTGCTAATTCAGGAAGATACCACCTTCTCCCGCTCTATCGTGGCGTCCCTGAAGAACAGCCGCTATTTCGAATACACCGCCCAGGCCCGCAGCCCAGCCGAACTGGACGAGATGCTGCGCCGAGGCGACGTGCAGTTCGCCATCACCATCCCCGGCGATTTCACCCGGCGCGTGGTGCGCGGCGACAGGGCGCAGATCTTGGTGGAAGCCGACGCCGCCGATCCCTCCGCCACCGGCGGTGCCTTGGGGGCTCTGGCGGCCCTGCCGAGCCAGGCCTTGGCCCATGATCTGAAAGGAGCCATTGCCCCGCGCGGGGCCACCGCGCCGCCCTTCGAGGTGGTCGTCCACCGCAACTATAACCCTGAGGCCATCACCGCCTTCAACATCGTGCCGGGACTGCTGGGCGTCATCCTCTCCATGACACTGGTGATGATGACCGCGCTCTCAGTCACCCGCGAGACCGAACGCGGCACCATGGAAAGCCTGCTCGCCACGCCGGTGGAGCCCATTGAAGTGATGGTCGGCAAACTCGCCCCCTATGTGCTGGTGGGCGTGATCCAGACCGTGATGATCCTGATCTTGGCTAAGGTGCTGTTCGATGTGCCGATGCTGGGCGGCTGGGCCAACCTGACCATCGGCGTCGCCCTATTCATCGTGGGCTCGCTGGCCCTGGGGTTCCTGATCTCAACGGCCGCGGAGTCACAGCTTCAAGCCATGCAGATGAGCTTTTTCTACATTCTGCCCTCGATGTTGCTGTCGGGTTTCATGTTCCCGTTTCGCGGCATGCCGGTCTGGGCCCAGACGATGGGTGAAGTGATCCCCGTCACCCATTTCCTGCGCGTGGTGCGCGGCGCCCTACTCAAGGGCCAAACCCTCGGCGATAGCTGGCGCGAGCTGGTGGCCCTGGCAGCCTTCGTCTGCGTGGTTACGGCGCTGGCCATGGCGCGATACCGTCGAACTTTGGATTAAGTTGTCAATTTACCAATAACTGGTACTTTCGAGTCAGGAGACCAGATCATGACCCGCAACACCTCCTTCAGCCTCGGCGAGCATTTCAGCGCCTTCATCGAAGCCGAGATGGCCACCGGCCGCTACGGCTCAGCCAGCGACGTGGTCCGCGCCAGCCTGCGGTTGCTGGAGGAGCAGGAACTGAAGCTGCGCACCCTGCGCGACGCGCTGATCGCTGGTGAGGAAAGCGGGGCATCCACGCCCTTCGACTTCGACACATTCTTGGCGGGCAAGAGGCCCCGAGCCCCTGAGAAGGCATGACGCCCTATGTCCTATCCCCGCTTGCGCAGCGGGATCTGGAGGACATCTGGGCCTATTCCGAAGACCGCTGGGGGTCGGGTCAGGCGGAGCGCTATATCCGGACAATACAGCAGGCGATCGAAAACGCCGCCGCCAACGCCCGGCGGGACAGACCCTGCGATGAGATTCGCGTCGGCTATTTCGAACTGAGTGTGGGTTCGCACATCCTGTTCTATCGGCGGTTCGATGGGGTAATGGACGTCATGCGGATCCTCCATCAACGAATGGATTTCGATCTGCACCTGTAGACCCCCATTACACCGAATTAACGCCCCACCCCCCTGCCCGGCTGCGTAACAACGCGCTAGCCTGTTACAAATTCCACATATTGGAGGGACCCCATGCACAATCGTCGTCAATTGCTTGCCACCGCTGCTGCCTTTGGAGCCGCGACGGCCTTGCCGCGCATCGCTGCTGCTGCGCCCACCGGGGAAGCGGCCAAAATGTATGCCATGTTCGACAAGTCGATGGCCGAGACCTTCCGCCGATCGCCGGAAACGGCCACTTCGCTCGGCCTCGATAACGGGTCCCTGGCCTGGACTAAGTCTGAGTTGTCAGACTTTTCCATGACCGCGCTGGCAGAGAACAAGGTCAATAATGCCCGCGATCTGGCCGCTCTGCGCAAGCTGGACCGCAAGCAACTGACCGGCATGGACGCCATCAATTACGACACGGTCGAGTTCACGCTCGACGTTCAGGACGAGGGCAATCGCAGGTTCGCCTATGGCGGCCAGGGGTCGGGTGCACCCTATGTGCTGAGCCAGCTGACCGGCTCCTATCAGAGCATGCCCGACTTCCTGGACAATGCGCACAGCATCGAGACCAAGGGCGACGCCGACGCCTATATGTCGCGCCTGGAAGCCTTTGGCCGCCTGCTGGACCAAGAGGCCGAGGTGGTGCGCCACGATGTCGGCCTGGGGGTCATTCCCCCGGACTTCGTGATCGGCAAGTCCCTGACCCAACTCAAAGCGTTCCTGGCCAGCGCGCCCAGCGACGCCCCGGTCGTCAAGAGCATCGTGCGCCGCACCGCCGAGAAGAAGATTGAGGGCGATTGGGCCAATCAGGCCTCGGCGCTTTATGCCGAAAAGGTAGCCCCGGCCCTTGCTCGGCAACAGGCCCTGATGGAAAGCCTGCAGGGCAAGGCTGTGCACGACGCCGGTTGCTGGCGGTTGCCCGACGGCGACGCCTATTACGCGACATCGTTGCGGAACTATACGACCTCAAACATCACGCCCGAAGAGGTGCACAAGACCGGACTGGAACTGGTCGCCAGCCTGGGCGCGGAGGCCGACAAGCTGATGAAGAAGGCCGGCTACACCAAGGGTACAGTTGGTGAGCGCTACAGGATCATGGCTGAGGATCCCAAGCAGATTTATCCGAATACAGATGCTGGCAAGACCGAGTTGCTGGGCCACCTGAACGACCAAATCGAAGTGATCTCGAAGAAGCTGCCGGACTGGTTTGGCCAGCTGCCCAAGGCCCCCCTCGATATTCGCCGCGTTCCCCCGGCCATCGAAGCCGGTGCGCCGGGCGGATACTACAACTCGCCCTCGCTCGACGGTAAACGCCCCGGCATCTACTGGATCAATCTGCGCAATACCGCCGAGGTCCCGACCTGGACCCTGCCAACGCTCAGCTATCACGAGGGCATTCCGGGGCACCACCTGCAGCTGGCGCTGAACAATGAGGCTGGCGATTTGCCGCTGATCCGCAAGGTGATCGGCTTCTCAGGCTATAGCGAAGGCTGGGCGCTCTATGCCGAGAACCTAGCCGTCGAAATGGGCATGTATGCCAATGACCCGCTGGGCCATATCGGCATGATCCATGACGCCATGTTCCGCGCGGTCCGCCTGGTGGTCGATAGCGGCATGCACGCCAAGCGCTGGAGCCGCGAACAGGCCCTGAAATACTTCATCGACAATATCGGCGACAATGAAGCCACCGCGATCACCGAGATTGAGCGCTATTGCGTGTGGCCGGGCCAAGCTTCCAGCTACATGGTCGGTAAGATCACGTGGCTGCGGGCGCGCGAACGGGCCCGCAAGGCCCTGGGCCGCAAGTTCGACATCCGCAAATTCCACGATGCGGGCTTGCTAGCCGGTGGCACCCCACTGACCGTCCTGGATCAGGTGATCGATAACTATATCGCCGCGACCAAGAAGGGCTAAAGCAGAAGCTCTGCACCCCAGGTCGGCTCGGAGAGGTAATCGTGTACGGCATACTCTGCGCGACCCCTGAGGAGCTCGCCGCCCTGCGCGTGCGGCTGCATGTGGACCCAGAGCCCCGCATCTTCGGCGCTACTCAGGTCTGGACCGGGGCTGGCTATGCTCTGGCGCTCAGCGGTATCGGCAAGGTCAACGCTGCATCGGCCGCGACTCTACTGCTGTCGGCGTTTAAGGCCGACGTGCTGATTTTCTCGGGTGTGGCGGGCGGTCTCAACCCGGCTCTGGCGGTGGGGGATGTGCTGCTTGGCACACGCCTCGCCATTCATGATTACGGCTATATCACCGCTGGAGCTTTCACCCCGACCGCCTCCGGGATCATCCCGATCGGGGCCAGGCCCTTGTCCGAACTGGCCGCCGTCGCGCCGTCTGTGGTCACCCACTTCGAACACCTAAAGACCCGGCTGACCGGTCGACTGGCGGTGCGACTGGGTACCATCACCACCGCAGATTATTTCCTGAATTGTCCCGCAACCCGCGACGATCTGCATGCCCGTCTGGGCGCTGATGCCATTGACATGGAGTCGGGCGCTGTCGCTCAAATCGCCGACGCCTGGAACCGCCCGCTCTATGTGATCCGGACCTTATCAGACTTGGCTGGCGCGGAAAGCCATACCGACTATCCGCGCCTAGCAGCCATGGCCGCTCGCAACTC
>JANPNB010000376.1:0-8852 GCA_031427275.1 Alphaproteobacteria bacterium
CAAGATCAGCACCGTTGTGCGCCGTGAGGGTGAAAATCTGGTGACCTACACCCATTACGGCACCGGCAACTATCACCCGATCACGGCGCGCATTTACACCGACCTGTCGCTCTTCACCTGTGACCCCGCCTTGGCGCGCGATTCTGCTCGCCTATTTAACTACATCACCGGCTATGCGCGGCCAGATCGCCTTGAGAAACTGTCTTTCTCGCCGGTCACGATGAAAAGCGATCTGATCGCACTTATCGCGCGGGAAGCCGAAAACGCGCGGTCTGGCAAACCGGCGGCGATCTGGGCCAAACTGAATGCCTTGGTAGACCCCGAACTGATTGATGCCCTCTACGCCGCAAGCCAAGCTGGGGTCAGTATCGAGCTGGTGATCCGCGGCATCTGCTGTTTGCGTCCAGGCGTGCTAGGTCTCTCGGAGAACATCGAAGTCAAATCCATCGTCGGGCGGTTCTTGGAACATGCTCGAATTGTCGCCTTTGCTAACGGCAAGGCCATGCCCTCGCCGGAGTCCAGGGTCTATATCTCGTCAGCAGATTGGATGCCTCGAAACCTCGACCGCCGCGTCGAGGCCCTAACACCGGTCGAAAATCCGACGGTCCATCAACAGGTTTTGCAACAAATCATGGTCGCGAACCTGAAAGACGAAGCCCAGAGCTGGACGCTTGATGCTCAGGGCCGCTATACCCGGGACCCATCATGGGATCATCCGGGCGCGTTCTCTGCGCACGAGTACTTCATGACCAATCCCAGCCTGTCAGGCCGAGGACAGAAGGTGAAGGACATGCCGCGCGCGATTGATCATGTGGCCACGCGCGGATAGCAAACCCAGCGCGATCAGGTTGCCCGCGACTGCAGCTGCAGATGGCAGCCGTCGTGCGGCGGTCATCGATATCGGCTCCAACTCTGTCCGTTTGGTGATCTATCAGTTGGAAGGCCGAGCCATTTGGACGGTCTTCAACGAAAAAGCCCTAGCCGGGCTAGGCCGCGACCTTCACACGACTGGACGTCTGTCCTCAAACGGGGTCGCCACCGCCCTATCAGCTCTCCGCCGGTTCCGCGCTGTGCTTGAGGGATGGTCTCCGTCGGATATTTCAGTCGTGGCGACGGCGGCCGTGCGCGAGGCCAGCGACGGCCCCGCGTTCCTCGAAACCGTCTTGGAGGCGACCGGCTTCAAAGTCAGAGTCCTCAGCGGTCGGGAAGAAGCTCACTATGCCGCGCTCGGTGTCTTGGCGGGCCAACCGGACGCAGATGGCATCGTCGGAGATCTTGGTGGGTCTAGTCTCGAGCTTGCTAATCTCGGCGATGCTACAATCGGTGTGACCTTGCCGCTTGGCCCCTTCGCCCTTGGCGCACCGCGACCCCTGGATATTGATCGTGTACGCAGAACCGTGGATGCGGCACTGGCTCCCATATCAGGTCGATTTGCCACAAGGGATTTTCATGCCGTCGGTGGAGCATGGCGAAATCTTGGTCTGCTGCACATGGCCATGGCCAATTACCCGTTGCACGTTGCCCACCAGTACGAAATGAGCCGGTCTGACGCGATTGAGGTATCCCGTTTTGTCTCCCGCCAATCCCGGCCTTCCCTGGAGAGCATCCAAGGCCTCTCCAAGAAACGCTTTGAGACACTCCCTTATGCCGCTGTCGTTCTTGACGCCCTTATCGAACACCTGGGCCTACAGCGCATAACCGTCTCCGCCTTTGGATTGCGTGAAGGCTTGCTGCTGGAGTCCATGTCGTCGGACGATCGCAACCGTGATCCCTTGATTGAGGGGTGTGAGGCGCTGACTGCGATGCGGGGTCTATCCACCCAGCTTGGATTGGCCCTGGAGGCCTGGCTGGCACCAAGCTTCCTAAAGCTGGAGCCGGTGTTCGCCGACCGCGATCCGACGCTGCTGGCAGCAGCCTGTCGCTTGGCAGATCTTGGCGCGCGTCTGCACCCTGATCATCGGGCTGACCTTGCCTTCAATCAGGTTTTACGCGCGCCAATTGCCGGGATGTCCCATCCTGAGCGCGCCTTCCTGGCCCTGGTCGTTTTCGCTAGGCACACCTCGGCGACGTCCCATCCAGAACAGGACATCATTTCTCGCGTACTATCGCCAGATCGTCGTCAGCGGGCGCGAGCGCTTGGGGCGGCTATGCGACTGGGGTGCGATCTGGCCGGACGCAATGCAGAGCTCCTTTCACGCACCCGTCTGACAATTTCGAGCGATCGATTGGGCCTGCGAGCAGATGTCGGGGCCAGTGACATGCTGCTCGGCGAGCAGACCGCCAAGCGGGCAAACACCTTGGCTCAAATCCTAAAACTCAAGCTCGAGTTTGGCTAAATACCAGGAAACATCAATGCAGCTCCTACTCTCCAACGCCGCGCTCGACCGAGTAAGGGATCGCATCGCACCTTTTGTGGGCGATCTTGACATCGTCACCATGTCGGGTTCGAAAACCTTCCAGCGCAACGGCAAGGACATCGCCGATACGGAAGTCATGCCCGACATCGTCTGGACCACGCTGGACGTCTACGGCGCAGGTTTGCTGGGTGGAATGTTCAAAGTGCTCCTGGGGCCAGCCAAAATACAGTGGATGCAGACCTTCAATGCCGGTCTCGACACACCGATCTTCAAGCAGATCATGGCTAAGGGTATCCGCCTGACCAAGAGCAATGCCCAGGGTGTAGCGATTGCTGAGTATGTCGTCGGCCACGCCATCAGCCTGATCCTGCCCATCGACCAACAGCGCGACCTGCAGGCCCAGACTGCCTGGCAATCCACCCCCTATCTCGAGGTCAGTCAGTCCCGCTGGACCCTGATTGGCTACGGGGCTATCGGGAGGGAGATCGGCAAGCGGATCAAGCCCTGGGGCGCTCATTTGAGCGTCGTGCGGCGCAGTGTTGAGCCCGACGATCTGGCCGATGCCGTGGTGACCACGGACGCTCTACCTCATCTTCTACCGCAATCCGATGTGGTGGTTTTGGCCTGCGCACTCACCGACGAAACCCGAAACATGGTCGATGCCAAGTTCCTCAGCGCCATGAAACCGGGCTCGATCCTGATCAATATCGGACGCGGTGGACTGGTGGATGAAGCTGCGCTGAAGGCCAGCCTCGACAGCAACCAGCCGGCCCACGCCGTGCTTGATGTCTTCCAGACTGAACCCTTGCCAGCCGATCACTGGATCTGGAGGCACCCGAAGATCAGAGTCACCGCGCACACCTCGCATTCCGGTAACGGAACCCTGGCCCGAGGTGACGACCTTTTTGTCAGCAATCTGGAACTCTTTCTGGCGGGCAAGCCGCTACGCCACGAGGCGGCACTCTGGGAAGTTGGGCTCTAGCTGGGCCAGAGTTCGGGCATCTGCGCCGCCAACCACTTCGCCAGGGCTGCATTGACCAGGTCCGGCTTCTCCTGCGCCATCCAGTGCCCCGACGGCACAATCGCCTCTGTCAGATTGGGACAAGCCGCCCGCATGAGCTCGGCTAGTCGCGAGTCCACCGTCTCACACACCCCGTCATAGAGCGCGTGTAGGAATAGAACCGGCATATCCAGCGACGCCTTGGCCCTGGACGCATAGGCCTCGTTGGCCGGGCCGTTCATGTACCAACTATCAGGGCCAAAGAACCCGTTAGCTTGAAGCGCGCTGACATAGCGGTTCTCGTCCTCTTGTGTGAGCACGCTCTCGTCCCTTGGCAATTCAGGCGCAGACCCACCCGGTCCAAACCATCCGCCGATGGCTCTAACCATACCTGTAAGCCCGGGTTTGCCGCGCCCCTCAGGGTCCCCTGCCCGGAACAAGACCTTGACCGTATTGCGCACATTGCCCTCAAACCCTGCCACGGCGGCAGCAAAGTTCTCTCGATAGAACAGCATGTAGTCCCACTGCGCAGCGGGAAATTGCGCTTCGGGATAAACCTCGCGGTTGGCCAGCTGGATGATATTTTCTGGCGAAAAGCCCCCTGGAATATATGGCACGCAGAGCGCCGCGACTCCGTGACACCGCTCCGGATGCTGCTGCGCCACCGACCAGACCGTCGGTGCGCCCCAGTCGTGCCCCACCCAGACGGCCTTCTCGAACCCCAAATGATCTACGAGTTCGATCAGATCGGCGACAATCTCCTCCTGGCAATAGGCGTCGTGGCGATCATAGACACTCGAGCGCCCATATCCGCGCATGTCCGGCGCAATGGCCCGAAACCCCAATCCCGCCAACACAGGCAGCTGATGTCGCCAGGAAATCGACAATTCCGGCCAGCCGTGGACGAAGATGATCGGCGTGGCGTCTGTCGCGCCGCAGGCAAGGTAAAAGCTGGTATGGCGCGCGGTCTTGACGACATGCTCTTCGATAGGGTGGGTCACAGTTCGGACTCCTTGGATGTCGCGACCCTCGGCCAGGGCTTTCCAAACCGCAATAGCCCGGCAATAAGCTTTGGGATGCAAGCCACTACACATGTCGGAGTTAGAGACGGCGTCACCTTCGAAGACGGTGTCGACCGGGGACGCGTACTGGTGTCGGGCCAGCAGACGGGCGGGCTCTACTCGCTTATGGAGTGGATCGTGGCCCCCAGCAGCGACCCTGACTCGTACGGTGCCCACCGTCACAACGGAATCGAAGAGACCTTTTTGATTCGCACAGGCCGGTTGGAGTTCCTGCTTGGCGATCAAGTCACATCCATGGGTCCTGGCGATTTCGTCCGGGTGCCACCTGGCATGCGTCACGGCTATGCCAATAGGTCAGGGCAATCAGTTGAAATGCTGGTCAGTTTCCACCCCGGTGGGTTCGAGCAACTGTTCGTCAAATACCGCACCGATGCTGTCGCGCCGTTAGACGGCGCGGGATTCGTTGCCGACGCCACGACCGACTTTGGCTCGGAATTCGAGGCTTAGCTAAACGCCCTGGTGTTCGCCGCTCAGGGCCGCGTCGGCCTGGGCCTGCAATTCAACCTCTCGACTCTGCAGGTAGATAACCGACCCCCCGATCAGAACCGAGCCCACCGCGAGGGCTACCCAGGCGAACATACCCTCCATACGGCTGAACAGTTCGCCAAACCCGAACGCCAGATAGCCGACGCCCGCAGCCCAAATCACGGCACCCAAGATGTTGAACACCATGAAGCGCTGGAACGGCATGCGATAGGTTCCCGCCAGCACCGCTTGATAAATCCGCAACACCGCCATGATCCGCCCGAACAGCAAAATCTTACCGCCGTGTATTCGGAACAAATACTCACCCAACCGCATACGCGCTGGGTTCAAGCCGATGTGATGCCCATAGCGTGACAGCAACGGATAACCGCCGCGCTGACCAATCCAGTAGCCGCCGATACTGCCCAGCCCTGTCGCCACGGCCGCAACGATCACGATGGCCAGGATGCTAATCTTGTCAGTGTGTTGCGCATAGACGGCAGCGGCAATCAACGCGGCCTCGCCAGGCAATGGCATGCCGAGGCTTTGCAAGGCGATCAACCCAAAGATCGCGACATACCCGTACTGCGCGACAATCTCGGACAGGTGAAAAAGGTTCAAAACAAATCTCTCAAATCTCAACCACGGCCTTACCGACCGGAGCGAGCGAAATCATGGCAAGTTTGAAGTGCTGGAACCCGAAGGGGATCCCGATAATCGTCACACATAGCCCAACGCCTAAGACGATGTGATGAATGGCCAGATACCAGCCCGCCAATAGGAACCAGACGATATTCAGTATCAGACCAAGGCTACCAGTTCCTAAATCGCCGCGCCCGCGAGACCCGCCACGATCAACAACCTGCCGACCAAATGGCCAATATGAGAAACCCGCGATCCGAAAAGCCGCCTGCGCCCAAGGCAGGCCGACAATCGTAATGGCCAGCAAGATGCCCGCCAATATCCACAGCGATCCGGAGAGCCAGCCACCGAGAACAAACCACAGAATATTAAGGATCAGACGCAACCCAGCCCCCTAACTTACCCACATTCAGATGGGCTCGGCGGGGGAGTCTGGCAAGCCAAGGATTTAACTTATTCGGTCACCGCAGCTTTTGGTGCGCGGCGCACCTCAACCACCCGCACGCGGGTTCCGTCCAGGACCAGCGCCAACTCGCCGCGTTTCAGCCGTAGGGCGTCCTCGCCAAACGCATCACGTCGCCACCCCACCAAGGCCTGAGTCTCGGCCTCGTCATCATTGGCAATCATTTCGAGGTCAGACACCGTCGCGATTAGCTTTGAAGCGACACCCGCGTCTTCGGCCCGAGCCTTCAGCAGCACCTTCAACAACTCAACCACCGCCCCAGCAGCTGGCGACGAAGACTGACGTGCCTTCTCGATCACCGGGGCATAGGCCTCGGGGTTCTTCAACGCTTCACGAACAGCCAAGATCAGATCAGGCCCGAACCGTGACCCTGAAAATCCCTTTGGAACAGCGCGCAGGCGGTCCAATTGCTCGGCATCAATCGGGGCCTGTGTGGCGATTTCGTCGATCGCGTCGTCTTTCAGGATGCGCCCGCGCGGCTGATCGCGCATCTGTGCGGTACGTTCACGCCAAGCCGCCACGCCCTTGAACACCGCCAAGTACTTCGCGGCATGCTTGCGCGGCTTCAGACGCTTCCACGCATTGTCTGGCTCTACGTTATAGAGAGCCGGGTCACAGAGGTTTTGCATCTCGTCGTGGACCCACCCCATTCGCCCTTCTTTCTCCAGCCGGGCGCGCAGGATCGGGTACAGCGCCGCCAGATGGGTGACATCGGCCTGGGCATAGGTCAGCTGGTTGTCGCTGAGCGGCCGCCGCGCCCAATCGGTGAACCGGCTCGACTTGTCCAACTCAATCTTCAGCATCTGACGCACCAGGGCGTCATAGGCGATCTGCTCGCCATACCCCGCCGCCATCCCGGCCACCTGGGTGTCGAACAACGGCTTGGGGATAGCCTTCAGATTGAAGAAGATTTCCACGTCCTGTCGCGCGGCATGGAACACCTTCTCAATGCTCTCGTCCCGCAGGATGGCCAGGAAGGGTTCCAGGTCCAAACCCTCGGCCAGCGGGTCAATGACCGCCTCGGCATTGGGGGCTGCGGCCTGGATTAGGCACAGCTTGGGCCAATAGGTGGTCTCGCGCATGAACTCGGTGTCCACGGCTACAAAGGGCTGGCCCGTGATCTTGTCGCAAAACGCCGAAAGTTCGGCAGTGGTTGTAATCGGCGTCATCTATTAGCTATAGCCCGCCCTGCACCCGAGTCTGCAACCCCGCGCGCGTTTTTCTTGAGGATTCCATGACCGACCGGCCAAATGGTCTGACTTATGCGCAAGCTGGCGTGGATATCGACGCGGGCAATGCCTTGATCGAGGCGATCAAGCCGCTCGCCAAGGCCACCCGCCGCCCAGGGGCCGACGCAGCGCTCGGCGGGTTCGGCGCGCTTTTTGATCTCAAGGCTGCCGGGTTCACCGATCCCTTACTGGTCTCTACCACCGACGGGGTCGGCACCAAGCTGCGCGTCGCCATCGAAACCGACATGCACGACACCGTCGGCATCGACTTGGTGGCCATGTGCGTCAACGACCTGCTGGCCCAGTGTGCCGAGCCCCTGCTGTTCCTCGACTACTTCGCCACCGGCAAGCTGGACGTTGCCGAAGCCACCCGCGTGGTCGGTGGCATAGCGCAAGGCTGCAAGCTGGCCGGTTGCGCCCTGGTCGGCGGCGAGACTGCCGAAATGCCCGGCATGTATGGGCAAGGCGACTATGATCTAGCGGGTTTCTCTGTGGGTGCAGTGGAGCGCGGCGCAGTCCTGCCGCGCCTCGACGACCAGCAGGCAGGCGACGTGGTCATCGGCCTGGCCTCCTCCGGCCCCCATTCCAACGGCTATTCTCTGGTGCGCCGGATCGTCGAGCGCTCAGGCCTCGCATGGGATGGCCCCGCCCCCTTCGCGCCGGGCCAGACCCTGGCCCAGGCCCTGATGGCCCCCACGCGCATCTACATCAAATCGGTCCTGCCCCAGATCAAGGCTGGCCGCGTCAAAGGCTGCGCCCACATCACCGGCGGCGGCCTGATCGAAAACCCACCCCGCGCGGTGGCGCAGGGCTTAGAGGCCCAATTCGACTGGAACGCCTGGCCCCTCCCCCCGGTCTTCGCCTGGATGCAAGACATCGGCGGCGTCTCCGACCACGAACTGCGCCGCACCTTCAACTGCGGCATCGGCCTGATCCTGATCGTCGCAGCTGAAGACGCGGCAGCAACGCTGGAGGGCCTGCTGGAGGCGGGTGAAGACGCCTTCGTGTGTGGCCGGTTGGTGGTGAACGCTTAGCGCCCCTCAAACACCGCCGGGCGCTTCTGATTGAAGGCGGCCACGCCTTCCCGACGATCCTGCGTCGTGAACAGGCGGTTGTACTCGCTCAGTTCCAGCTCCATCGCTTGGTCTAGCGGCAACACCGCGCCCGCCCGCACCACGGCCTTCAACGCCCTAATCGATAAGGGTGCCTTCGACGCGATCAGTTTGGCCCGCTCAATCACTTCAGGGATCAGCGCGTCAGCCGCACAGACCCGGTTCACAATCCCGATCTCCAGCGCCTCTGCCGCGCTCAAGTGCGACGTGGTCATCAACAGTTCTGCCGCTCGGCGCTCGCCCACCGCCCGGGTGATATACTGCGTGCCGCCTAGACCCGGAATGATCCCCAGATTGGCCTCGGGCAGGCCGATCCGCGCGGTCTCGCTGGCCCAGGCAAAGTCGCAGGCTAGCGCCATCTCCGCCCCACCGCCCATGGCCGCGCCATTGATCGCCGCGATGATTGGGAACGGGCAGGCCAGCTGCGCGCGGATCATATCCTCGAACAGCTTGTGCTGCGCCGACCAAGCCTGATCGCTCATGCCGTCACGTTCTTTCAGGT
>JANPNB010000377.1:0-7344 GCA_031427275.1 Alphaproteobacteria bacterium
GCGCGTTGAAGCACCAACTGTTCGACCGCGAGATGCCGTTGCTGGCGAGGATGGCTCCTGGAGCAAGGCCTGGGAAGTGGTTGGACCTAAGACTGCTGGGTATTGGCCTTGCCGGTGTTGGCGTTATCGGGTCGGCGTGGCTGTTTCAGCCAACACTGACCGCGTCTGTGCTCCTTCCACCAGCACCCATTGCTGATGTTTCTGTCCCTGAGCCCGCGGCCGTAATCACCCCGTCGACAGCACCAGCGGCAGAATTAATGATCGGCCCCTCAAAATGGGCGATGTCGCGAGGGGCCAGCCTCGGGTTCTCAACGACTTGGGGCGGCCAAGGCATATCGGGGCGGTTTGATCGGTTCACAGCCGAGATCCTCTTTGCGCCAGACGCCTTGGACCAGTCGAAGGTCAGCGTCTCCATTGATCTGGACTCAGCTGTGACCGGCGATGCGCAGCGCGATCAGTCCTTGCCGGGGGCGGATTGGTTCGACACAGCAACCCATCCCAAAGCCACATTTGCAGCGACGCGGTTTGAGAAGGTTGGTGACGAGCGCTTCATCGCCCACGGCAAACTCACTCTACGCGGGGTGAGCAAGCCAATGGACTTGGCCTTCCGCCTGAAGATCGACGGCGACAAGGCAACGATGAGCGGTGTAACCACCCTGGACCGAACCGCCTTTGGCGTGGGGCAGGGCGAGTGGCAGGCGACAGATCAAATTCCGGCTCAGGTGAAGGTCAGCATCAAATTAAGCGCGACGCGGAAATAGTCGGTGCGGTAGAGGCTCTGCGCGCTGGGCGGCTGGTGATCCTGCCGACCGAAACGGTCTATGGATTGGGTGCTGATGCCGCAAACCCGCTGGCGGTCGCAGCCATCTATCAGGCCAAGGGTCGGCCCAGCTTCAACCCTCTGATCAGCCATGTGAGTGACTTGGCGGCGGCTGAACAGATCGCGGTGTTCGATGACCGGGCGCGGCGATTGGCGCAGGCGTTTTGGCCAGGTCCTTTGACCCTGGTATTGCCCGTCGCAGAAGGTGGGGCGGTCTGTGATCTGGCCCGAGCGGGCCTTGATACCGTGGCGGTGCGGGTGCCAGCTCACACCCTGGCGCGTGCTGTCATTGCGGCGTTTGGCGGTCCGGTAGTGGCCCCCTCCGCCAATCGATCGGGCAGACCTAGTCCCACCACCCATGCCGATGCCGTTGAGGAAACCGGGGACTATGCCGACTTCGCATTGGACGGCGGGCCTTGTGAGATTGGTCTGGAGTCTACGGTGGTGGCGCTGCTGGACAGAGCCCGGCTGTTGCGCCCCGGTGCCGTCACCCGCGACCAGATCGAAGCCATGATTGGGCCGCTGGCGGAGGTGCAGGATGATGCCAAGCGTTCACCGGGGCGGCTAACGCGCCACTATTCGCCCAGGGCTCCGGTGCGGCTAGATGCGAATGGCCCGGCAGTCGGTGAGGCTTATCTCGCCTTCGGGGCTTTTCCGGCGGGCGAGGGGGTTTGGAACCTCAGTCCCACCGGCGATCTCAGCCAAGCCGCCGCCAACCTGTTCACCTATCTGCGGGCGGCTGACCGAAGCGATCCTGTCGCCATCGCGGTTGCGCCTATCCCGGAGGTGGGCCTGGGAGAGGCGATCAACGACCGGCTGCGGCGGGCAGCGGGTTATGTGGGTTGAAGGGCCGACCTAATGTCGGTCTGGGCAAAATCATTGCCTTTGTACAGTAGCGGAGCTTTACGACTTTTCGCTAAGGCGTAGGCAAAACAGTCGCCGAAATTCAATCTCGCTGGATGGTGGCCGCGCCCATAGGTTAGGTAGCTGCGGATGGCGAGCGCGTGATCGACGGGCTCCTCATCGACCTCTACATCAAGTATCTGGAGCCAACGATCATAGGCTTCAGTATGCTCGATGATTCCGCGACCAATCAGCACGAGCCCAGCTTCGACCGCATTGACCGGGGAAATAATCGCCCGTTCGGACGTCTCCAACACGTAGAGCATGTCGTCTGCATCGGGTTCATCATGGCCAATCGCAACCAGGGCCGATGAGTCCACGACGATCATCGGTTATCCAGGTCCTCAGAGGGTGCCCAAAGGTCGTCGAAGAAGGCTTTGGAGCCATCGACTTTATGCTTATCGAGCCCAGCGATCCGGCGAAACTCGGCGGTCGCAGCCTTCATTTCGGCGACGGTGCTGCGCCGCTTGGGCTTCGCGGCCTCAAGTTCCATCCGCATCGTAAGAGCGATGTCGATGGTTGTGGTCAGGGTTTCACCGGTCAGTGCAGCCAGCGCGCGTGCCCGCCGCTCGACCTCAGGGTTTTTGATCAGAATGGCCATCGCGCACCTCAATATATACTAGAGTATATACTAGCCTATGTCGGATAGGAAGCGTAGGATTTGGCGATGCTGATCTCCGCCGATGTCCTTTCCAAACTCAAAGCCGCCCTGGGTGATCAGGGCTGGAGCATCGATCCGGATCGTCTGGCTCCAAAGCTGCTGGAATGGCGAGATCGTTGGACCGGGACGACGCCGTTCTTGGCGCTGCCGAAGACGACGGCGCAGGTGGCGGCTGTGGTGGGGATTTGCCATGCAGCAGGGGTCGCCATCACACCGCAGGGCGGCAATACCGGATTGGTCGGCGGACAAATTCCGCAAGGCGAAATTCTGCTCTCCACAGAACGGTTGAATGCGATCCGCGACATCGACGGCTTTGACGATGTGATCGTGGCTGAGGCCGGGGTGACCTTGGCAGCGGTGCATGAGGCCTGCGCAGGGATAGGGCGGCGGTTCCCCTTGGGCTTGGCCTCGGAGGGTTCGGCGACGGTCGGCGGTGTGGTTTCCACGAATGCCGGGGGCACGGCGGTGCTGCGCTACGGCACGACGCGGGATCTGGTCTTGGGCCTGGAAGCCGTGCTGCCAAATGGTGAGATTTGGAATGGCCTGAAGCGGTTGCGGAAAGACAATACCGGCTATGACCTCAAGCAATTACTGATCGGGGCTGAGGGCACCTTGGGCGTGGTGACAGCGGCGAGCTTGAAGCTGTTTCCCGTACTGGTCAGTCGGGCGACAGCCATCGCGGCGGTGAAGGATCCGCAGGCGGCGATTTCGTTGCTGGTCCGCGCCAAGGAGACAGCCGGGGGTGCCGTTGAGGCCTTTGAGCTGATGGGGCGCTTAGGAATCGAGTTCGTTGTAAAGAACATCCCGGGCCAGCGTGATCCGTTGGACGAAGCCTATCCCTGGTACGTGCTGATCGAGATCGCGTCGGGGGAGCCCGGCGCGGCTGAGTCGGCGATGGAGCGCCTGCTGAGCCAAAGTCTGGAAGACCGCTTGGTGACTGACGCGACCGTCGCGCAAAACCAGACCCAAGCGCGCGCCCTGTGGTCCATTCGGGAAAACCAGTCGCCCGGGCAGAAGCCTGAGGGGGCCACTTGGAAGCATGATGTTTCGGTGCCGGTCAGCCAGGTCGCGCGGTTTATCGACCAAGCCGATGCGGCAATGAGGGCGTTCGTACCCGGTTGTCGGATCACCGCCTTTGGACATGTGGGCGACGGCAATGTCCACTATGACGTGATCCGCCCTGACGGCAGCGATGACGCGGCGCACAGCGCCAGGCGTGATGAAGGCAGTCGGATTGTTCATGACATTGTCGCTTCAATGGAAGGTTCAATCTCGGCAGAACACGGTCTGGGGTCGATGAAAACCGAAGAGGCACGGCGCTATAAGTCGGCGACAGAGGTTGCGGCCTTGGTAGCGATCCGGCAAAGCCTGGACCCCAAGCGGATCATGAATCCCCGCGTCCTCTTCTGAGTGCCCAAATGCTGATCGTGCTGTCGCCGGCCAAGGCGATGAACTTCGCGACACCGCCGCTGACGGCACCCATGACGACGCCTGAGATGTCTGTGGACATCGCCGAACTGTCTGAGACAACCCGCAAGCTCAGTGTGCGCCAGTTGAAGTCGCTGATGGATCTATCTGACAATTTGGCGATCCTGAACCGGGAGCGTTTCCAAGCGTTTGATCCGGCCATGGAAGACGGTCTGCAAGCCGCCTTTGCCTTCAACGGCGATGTCTATGCGGGTCTTGCGGCCCGCGCATTGACCAAGAAGGGGCTGAGTTATGCTCAGAAGCATATCCGGATCCTGTCGGGGCTGTATGGCGTGCTCAAGCCTCTCGACGGCATTCAGGCTTACCGCCTGGAAATGGGAACCTCGCTCAAGACCAAGCGTGGCAAGACGCTTTATGCCTTCTGGGGGGACCGCATCGCCAAAGTGCTGAATGAACAGGGGTTGGCGGCCAAGGATCCCACCCTGGTCAATGCGGCGTCGCAGGAATATTTCGGGGCCGTAGACCGCAAGGCGCTCAAGCTGCCGGTGGTCAATCTTCGGTTCCTTGAGGAAAAAGACGGCGAAGCCAAGGTGATCAGCTTCTATGCCAAAAAGGCGCGGGGCTTGGTGGCGCGCTACGCGATTGACAACGGAATTGAGAAATCAGGCGACCTGAAGGGGTTTAATGCCGACGGATACCAGTTCCAGGTCCAAGCCTCGACAGACGCCGAGTGGGTCTTTTCCCGACCTCAACCCGCCCCCTTGAACACCCAGAAGAGTTAGAGACTATGGCCATCGATTACGGACTTCAGGGCCACGTGGCGGTCATCACCGGATCGACCAGTGGGATTGGTCAGGCGATGGCGCAGGCTCTGGCCGCCCAAGGGGTCAATGTGATTCTCAACGGGTTCGGCGATCCCGCCCAGATCGAAACGGATCGGCGCACTCTGCAAGAGACCACAAACACCTCGGTGCGGTATCACGGGGCGGACATGACCAAGCCCAAGGAGATCGCCGACCTGATCGATTATGCCCGTAGGGAGTTTGGTCGGCTCGACATTCTGATCAACAATGCTGGCCTACAGCATGTGTCCCCCATTGAGGACTTCCCCGATGAGAAGTGGGATCAGTTGATCGCTATCATCCTGTCGTCCACCTTCCATGCCACCAAGGCGGCGATCCCGATCATGAAGGCGCAGGGGCGCGGACGGATCGTCAATATCGCCTCGGCGCACGGCCTGGTCGCCTCGCCGTTCAAGTCGGCCTATGTCGCCGCCAAGCACGGTGTCGTGGGCTTTACCAAGGCGACAGGTGTCGAGTTGGCCCGCTCGGGGATTACCTGCAACGCCATCTGCCCCGGCTATGTGAAGACGCCGCTGGTGGAGGCGCAGATTGCCGATCAGGCCAAGGCGAGGGGCATCCCGGAGGATCGCGTGATCGAGGACGTGATCCTGGCGGCTCAACCCAACAAGACCTTCGCCACCTATGAGCAACTGGCTGGCATGTTGCTCTATCTGGTTTCCGACATGGGGGCCTCGGCCACCGGGGCAAGCTTCCCCATCGACGGCGGCTGGACGGCGGCCTGAGGCGTGATTGATCCCATCCAACTTGATGCTCAGGTTAGGGCATTCGCCGTCGGTGGGTTCAGCGTGCTGGGGGTGTCAATGGCGCTGGCACAGCGCAGGCTGATCGTCCGCGCAATCGGGACGTTCTTCTTCGTTACGGCAATTGGTCACACCTTGGACAACTGCACGATCCTGCAGGGACCAGATGGACATGGTGGCCCTCTTGTTCATGTCCTATCGGTCATGGCCTCGGGTATGTTCTGGCTCTTCGCTCTGATGCTATTCGAGGACGAGCGCGAAATGCCAATCTGGAGAGTTTGGCCTCCGCTCCTGCTCACCGCTGCGGCTCTGCTCGCGATGATAAGCCCTGCACCTTTGACCCGCGTGCCTTGGCTTATCTACAATCTGGGTACGGTGTCGTTGGTGGTCCACGCCTTGGCGGCAATTTGGCGAGGCTGGAAGGGAGACTTAGTTTATCCGCGCCGTCGGCTGCGCGCGCCCATTATGGCCGCCGCTGCGACCTATGTGCTGTTTACCGCCGCCCGGGATATGGGAGGAACTCTCGGCCTACAAGAAGGGGCACCGCCGCTAATTCAGGGCATCATGCTCGCAGTTTTGGCGTTGGCAGGCTCGGTGGTGCTGCTGCGAGTAGACGGCATTCTTATTGGTCCGACTATCCAGATACCGGCGGACCAGCCCACCTCGATGCCTCTGGACCTTATTGACCAGGGCATTTTGGCGAAATTGTCCAAAGCCATGGAGGAGGAGATTTGGCGGCGAGAAGAACTTTCGATCCGCTCGCTTGCCGATCATGTGGTGACCACTGAGCATCGTCTGCGGCGTTTGATCAATGGCGAGCTCGGCCATCGCAACTTTGCGGCCTTCGTCAATGCCGCCCGGATTGAAGCTGCAAAGCGGGATCTGCGTGATCCCAATCAGGCACTGCGTTCGGTCGCGGTGATCGCTTATGACCTGGGGTTCGGTTCGCTCGGACCCTTCAATCGGGCTTTTCGCGAAATTGTCGGGGTAACGCCGACGGCATGGCGGCAGGGTCAGGGGCTCGCCGAAACCTCATAATCCTTGGCAGAATCTCTTGTATCCGGCCGTTTTCGCGGACTGCGAGACGCCGGTTTTCTCCTCACCCAGGGTTTGGCGACATCGTTCACCGCCCCCAAGAGGACCCATGATGGATCATCTCAATCTGCCTCCGATCATTCTGCAGTGGATCGGCAATATGTCCACCGACGTAACCCGCTATGTGATTTTCGCATTTGCAGTGTGGTTGACGCTCTGGGTGGTGCTCGCTGGCATGCTACGCGGCCGGAAGGTTCGCGACGAAGTGCCGCCCGTTCGACAGCTCATTGTCGAGTTCGCCTATTCGATCCGCTCGATTGCGGTGTTCTCAACCGTCGGCCTCCTGACCTTCATACTGTCACGCGTAGGCCTGCTGCCGGGTCCCGAGATCGCGCAAACTTGGGGGCCAATTTGGTTCTGGGTCAGCCTGGCCCTGATTATTCTAGGTCACGACGCTTGGTTCTATTGGACGCACCGGGCCATCCATTCCCGTCGTTTGTTCCGCGTGTTTCACCGGCGGCACCATCGCTCGATGAACCCGTCGCCGTTCACGGCGTATAGCTTTGATATGGGTGAGGCGGCGATCAACGCGCTCTTCGTTCCCGTGTGGATGATGCTGGTGCCGACCCAATGGCCCGTGGTTGGCCTGTTCATGCTGCATCAGATTGTCCGCAATACCCTTGGGCACTCAGGCTATGAACTCTTTCCCGCCACGAAGGCCGGTCGCCCATTGCTGCCTTGGCTGACCACGGTCACGCACCACGACTTGCATCATGCCCAGGCCGGTTGGAATTACGGACTCTATTTCACCCATTGGGATCGTTGGATGGGGACGGAGAACCCGCAATACCTAGCGCAGTTTGCGCAGTCGGTGCGCCGAGGACAGGTTGGCCC
>JANPNB010000378.1:0-2249 GCA_031427275.1 Alphaproteobacteria bacterium
GGGTCAGACGCAGCCGCCGAGCCCATGAAGACGTCCGAATGTCCCCCGACATACTTGGTGAGCGCCTGAACGCTGATATCGACTCCGTGATCGAGCGGCTTGATTAGGTAACCGGCACCCCAGGTATTGTCGGCAAGCGTCAGAATACTCTTGGCCTTGGCGAGTTGGGCGATTCCTGAAAGATCCTGCATTTCAAAGCTGAGCGAGCCTGGGCTTTCCAGGACGATCAAGCGTGTGGAGGCCGTCGCACTACCAATGAGATCGTGCGGCGACATAGCAGGGTCGTAGTATCGAGTCGTGACGCCGTAGCGCGCCAATACGCTGTCGCAGAACCGGCGCGTGGGCTTGTAGATCGTATCGACGACGAGGACCTCGTCCCCGGCTGAGAGAACCGCCAGCATGGCACCCGATATCGCCGCAACACCCGACGGGTAGAGTTCAACGGCCACAGCATGCTCTAGTTTGCAGAGGGCGGTCCTTAGGGCGTCATGAGCCGATAAACCCTGACGGCCATAGGTGATGAAAGCATCATCGTCATAAAGAGCCGCAGCGTTTGGCAGCAGAACCGTTGAGCCCTTTTGGATCACCGGGCCAACGGTCACCGCTCGAAGTTGGTCGGCGGCTTTGGGCATACCGACGTGGATCAGTTCAGTTTCTTCGGCCATTTGGCTTGACGCGTCGCAAGGTTCAGCGGCGAAACTACCGCATATCCCTTAGAGCCTTGGCGGGCCTGCGGATCAAGGAGTGCGATATGTGGCGAGGATCAATGCTGATCTTCGGAATCTTGGCTAGCCTAGCGGCTTGCACACCAGCCCCAGTGTCACCGACCGTGCCTGCTCAGGTTATCTCGCCCCCTGTCACAAAGCCTATCGCTACGGATTTCAAGGCCAAACCCAGCAAGACACTCGCCGCCATTCGTAAGCGTGGTTGGCTCTTGTGCGGGGTCAATCCAGGCCTGGCGGGGTTTGCCTATCCCGACGATCAGGGCCGCTGGCGGGGGTTTGACGTCGATGTCTGCCGGGCGGTCGCGGCAGCGACCCTTGGCGACGCAAAAACGGTAAGATTCGTACCGCTGTCGGCTGAAGAGCGGTTCTCTGCCCTGGAGAGTGGCAGGGTCGATATCCTATCGCGCAACACCTCATGGACCTTTGCCCGGGACGCGGGGATGGGGTTTGATTTTCCGGCCGTCACCTATTTCGATGGCCAAGGGTTTTTGGTGCCAAAGGTTCTGGGCCTAGCCAGCCCCGGCGAACTGGGTGGTGCCCGAATATGCGTGCAGGCGGGAACAGCCAGTCAGGCTAACCTAGCGGACTTCTTCAGGATGCGGGGGCTAACCTATCGCGAGGTGCTCGTCGCCAATGACGCCGAGGCCCGCGCGCGATATCAGGGCGAACAGTGCGATGCCTTTACCGCTGATGTGGCGGCGCTGGCGTCATCCCGCTCGGTCATGAACAAGCCAAATGCCCATCTCATTTTACCCGAGGTCATCTCGAAGGAACCGCTCGGTCCCGTGGTCCGGAAGGATGATCCGACTTGGTCTAGCATTGTCCGCTGGACGGTTTATGCCAGCCTGATCGGGGAGGAATTGGGCGTAAATTCCAAGAATATCAGAGATATAGCGGCACAAACAACGGACCCGCGCGTGCGTCGATTGGTAGGGGTCGAAGGTGACTTCGGACACATGATCGGGCTTAAGGCCGATTGGGCAACTCAGGTTATCGGACAGGTCGGTTCATATGACGAGATGTTCCAGCGCAATCTCGGGGATGAGTCGGCGTTGAAATTGAGCCGGGGTCTGAATGCGCTTTGGAGTGCGCCCAAGCCGGGTCTGATGTACCCGCCACCGATGCGCTAAACCATGGCTCGCATCGCGCATCGATCAGTCAAACCATGGGCGGCTTCTGCGGCGAGAATTTCAGCCAATCGTTGACCTGGTGGGTCAACCACACCAAAGCCCAAGCTTTGATAGAATGGTGCGTTGAAGCTGACATTGGCGAAAGTCATTAGGGTCATATCGCGGCAATCCAATGCTTGAGCCTGTGCGCGAGCGGCGAGCATCAAAGCTCGGCCGACGCCTTTCTTCTGGAATGGCTGCGCGACAGAAACCTCATGAATGTGGAGAGTGCTGTCGATCTGCTCAATGATAAGAAGCCCGGCCAGGGTCCCGTCAATCTCAGCGACCTGGACCTGACGGGCCTCGATGAGGGGTTGATAAGCGCCAGCTTCGACGATTTCATCATCGGCAACAA
>JANPNB010000379.1:0-1733 GCA_031427275.1 Alphaproteobacteria bacterium
TGGTTTCCCCATAACCCGCGCGGCGCTCTGAGTGCCCTAGGATGACCAGGGTGGCACCGGCATCGGTCAACATCTCTGCGGAGACATCGCCGGTAAACGCGCCGGAACGTTCGGCCCGACAGTCCTGTCCTCCGACCTCGAGCGCCGTACCGCGCGCCAAGTTTGCCAGTCGCTCGATAAGTGTCGCGGGCGGGCAAATGCCGACCCGCGCGGATATCCCTGAAATTCCCGCGACCAAGGCCGCAGCTTCTTCCAGATCTGCGGCGTAGCCGTTCATCTTCCAATTGCCAACGATAAGCGGAGAAGGCGTCATCTCTGGGTCCTGATTTTACCAGTTTCGGATGGCGGTTAAGGCATGCTGCAGCGGCTGTCACCAGCCAAGACCTTTGCGATGTGATTGCGAACGCTTGCGGGGGGGAAGCCTCACCCCCTATACCGCCCATTCAATTAGCACCCCGGAAGGGGTTGGAAGGTTCCAATGATCGCGAGTTTCCGTGCCTTTGCGAAATCCTGGTTCGCCGCGATTCTGATCGGCTTGCTTGTGTTAAGCTTCGCCGTCTTCGGCGTCAGTGACGTTTTTAAGGGACGATTGACCAACCAAGTCATCGTGGCGGGTGATCGCAGCATGGGTCCGCAGGAGTTCCGTCAGCAGTTCGACAGAGCCCGGAAGGGCTTGGAGGAGCAGTCTGGTCAACCCGTAACTCTAGAGATGGCCATCGAAAATCGCTTTGAGCAACGACTTCTAGATGATCTGGCGACCCAGGAATCTTTTGGCGCGCTGCTGGAAAAGATCGGAATGCGACCCTCTGACGAACTGATCAAGGCGAAGATCGAGAAAATCCCGGCCTTCTTCGATCAAGTGTCTGGTCGGTTTGATAAGACGCTCTATCGCCAAGCCCTGGGGCAGCAGAATCTGACACCTGAAAAGTTCGAAGGCGTTATGCGAGATGAGATTGCGCAGTCGCATTTAGTCTCGGCCATCGTCAATGGCATGCGAGTTCCGCGGGCTTACAGCGCGCTGAGCGTGATCTACGTGACCGAGGCGCGCGATGTTGGTTACTTTGCCCTGGGTCCAAACGCGATCCCACCCGTCGCCCCGCCGACCGACGCACAACTGACCAAGTTCATGCAGGAGAACGCCGCGCAATTGATGCGGCCCGAGTTTCGGGTTCTGACCGTCGTTCGTTTCAATGCTGGTTTGGTCGCAGCAAATACCCCGATTTCCGAGGCGGAAATCGACAAGCAATTCAACTTCCGCAAGGATACGCTGAGCAAGCCTGAAACACGCAGTCTCGTTCAAATCCCCGCCAAGGATACTAAGACGGCCCAAGCGGTCGCCGCGCGTCTGTCGGCTGGTGAGGATCCTGCGGCAATTGCCAAATCTATCGGCGTTGATGTGGTGAGCTATGCCGACAAACCGCGCACTGCGATTGCCGACGCCAAGGTTGCCACTGCGGCGTTCGGTGCCAAGTCCGGTGATGTGCAGGTCGTTGCAGGCAACCTCGGCCCGGCCGTCATTAAGGTGTTTGCGGTCACGCCCGGCCATGTCGCCACGCTGGCTGAGGTTCGCCCCATCTTGGAAACCGAAGCCCGCAAGACGGCTGGAGCCGAAAAGGTCTACGAGCTGAGCCAGAAGTATGACGACGCACACGCTGGCGGCGCAAGCCTTGCGGAGTCTGCAGCTAAGGCCGGGGTCCCGGTCATGACTATCGGGCCTGTGACCGAGCAAGGTG
>JANPNB010000380.1:0-2710 GCA_031427275.1 Alphaproteobacteria bacterium
TCAACAACCCGCTTTATCCTGAGAAAGTCATCAGCAATGCGTCCATCGCGGGACGAGTGGAATTGAGCCCCATCTTGTTTCCGAACGGCATGTGGATTTACAACTGCCGCAACCGGATTTACTTTGCCAATAAACGCGACACGAATCAAAACCTGTTGGGCGCACAAAGCACGTGCGACGCGCCATTCGGGGTTCCTGGCGCCTTGAGCCCCAACCTGCCGTCAACCGGCGGCAAGTTTGGCAACTTCTACGAGGTACGGAGTTTGATTTGCGACCACAACACCGCCACCAGTCGGCTGATGCTCTACAACGCCAGCACCCGCCGGTGGGAAGGGCTGTGCTTTCCCTACGGAGGCAATTACAAACCAGTCGGCCAGATTCAGATGAACGCCGACAGCCTTCGCTTGTCGGTGTTTAGCTACCTGCAAGACGACACCACCGCCCGATATGGCGGGGTGATGCGGTCGCCACTGCAGTACGTGGGGCCCAACCGGTTTGACCAGAACTTCAACCAGATTGCCGGCACCAACCCACGCACCGAGTGGAACCCTACCACGGGCGTTTTCATTGCCGACCCGCAGGGCAACGACGCCAACTACCCCGGACAGGGGTTCCCTTACAGCGGTGCTATCAACTACATCAATCGCTATGGCACCTTGAACATGTCGCCAACGTTGACGGACGCGCTGCGGGTGGAATACAAAAGCAAATACAAAATCAATGATCCGCAGAGTGAGTTGTACTACGAGGCAATGCGCTACCTGCAGGGCAAACAACCGACTCCCGATGCGACCACTGGGCTGAGCGGCAACTCAACGGCCACCCAAAGCCTGAAGGAAAACTACCCGGCTTACGCCACGTGGCAAGATCCGTTTTTGAACTTTGGCGACAGCACCGCACCGGGCAAGGGATGCATGCGCAACAATATTTTGAATGTTGCCGATTCCTTTCCCGTGTCAGATCGCACCGTACCCGGCAACACGGTGGCCAGCACACCAGACACTGCCCGCGCAACCGAAACCGCACCCGCCCTCGACGCCCAGTTTTGGACAGGGGTTGTGGGTGCTTTCGAAAGCGGTAGCCCCACCACCTACACCGACGCATTGAACCGAACGCAAACCACACGCAATCTGGCGAGCAACCCAAGCTACAGCTGGTTGAGCGATGCCGCGACCCGCGTCACCAGCGACCCGCCCACGCCCCCTGTGGCAGCCAGCATCGATCCATCGAGCACAGGTGCCCGAGGGGGCTCGTACCTGATGGCAGGCTTGGCCTACTGGGCCAACACCCACAGCTTTCGGACCGATGCACCAAGAGCACGCATCAAAACCTTTTCGATCGACGTGAACCAAAGCGGCGCCAGCGAAGTCAGCGAAAACTACCGCCGCACCCGGCCGCTTTACCTGGCCGCCAAATACGGTGGCTTCGACGACATCACGGCTGGCGACACCGGCAACCCTTATGCGGGCGGTACCAACACGCTCTGGCAGGGTTCGGACGGTGATGCGCAAAACTACTTCCTGGCCAGTGACGCGCAAAGATTTCTAAGTGCCTTGTCTGAAATCTTTGCCAAGGCTGTTGAAGAGACTGGCAGCATCGCCGGCGGCGCGCTGTCAACACAGCGGTTGTCGGTTGGGGAAACCGGTTCGGTCTATCAGGCCCGATTCAGTTCGATCGCCAACTACTGGAGTGGACGCCTGCTCAAGTTCCCCGTGACACTGGACACCGCTGGCACCAGCGTCAACCTGAGCACCATACCGACCTGGGAGGCCGGGCAACTGTTGACCACCCGCACCAAGGCAGACAACGGTGTGGGGCGAAACATCGTGATAGGGGCCCCCATCGGAAAAGTGGCAACGGTCCCGCCAACGGCCTACACCTGGGCCGCACTGGCGCAAGACCACAAAGATGCGCTCAACGTCGTGCCCTACTCCAACCCGTCGGCCACCGACACGCTGGGCAGTTCTCGGCTAGGCTATTTGCGAGGAGATCGCACCAACGAAATCTCGGAGATCAATCCGACCGGGCAATTCAGACCGCGGGACATCGTGCTGGGTGACATCATCAACAGCGGACTCGTGTATCAAGGCGCGCCGTCGGGCACAATTAACGACAGCGGCTACAGCACTTTTTTCAACGCCAACAAGGCGCGTCGACCAGTGATTTTCGCCAACGCCAACGACGGCATGCTGCACGCGATTTTTGACTCTGACGGGCAAGAAGCATTTGCCTATGTGCCGGGCTTCACGTCCAGCAAGATGAACCTTTTGTCTTCGCAAGACTACGCGCACACCACAATCAATGACTCAACGCCGGGTACAGGTGAAGCCTACATCGGCAACGAATGGAAGTCAGTCCTTGTATCAGGGACCGGTGGCGGCGGACAAGGCGTGTTTGCCCTTGATGTGACCAACCCGGCAACGTTTGGTGCGTCCAATGTGTTGTGGGAATTCACCGACCGTGACCACCCCGCCATGGGGAACGTGATCGGTACGCCACAAATCGTGAAGCTCCGGACCACAGCCTTCAATGCGGCGACACCAGCCTACAAGTGGTATGCCGTCGTAGCCAGTGGGGTCAATAACTACAAGCAAGACGGCGTTGCCTCCACCACGGGCAATCCGTCGATTTTCATCATTGACTTGTCGCGAAAACCAATATCTACGCCCACCCAAACGGCGTGGACCGAAGGGGTGGACTTCTGGCGAAT
>JANPNB010000381.1:0-1558 GCA_031427275.1 Alphaproteobacteria bacterium
CGAGAAGCATCGCAGGTCGCACAGGTCGCCATCGACGACGATGCCGGGAATGCCTTTGGCGGCCAGCCGTTGTGGCAGGTTGTAGTGGCTGTTGGTGTTGTTCGGGCAGGTGCGGGCGGCGTGGTAGACCACCTGCAAGCCGTCCCCGCCATCCTGCTGTCCGAAGGCTTCCACGCCAACCCGGCCAAGACCCGCGCCCAGCCCGCCCATGCGTCGCAAATCGTCACCGGAATTCAGGTCAACCGTCACCTTAACCTGCCGCGCGCCGACTATGACCACCTCAAGGCCATGCTCCACCGCTTGTCGCTGCAACCTGGCGCGCACGACCCCGCCGTCCTCGCCCATCTCGACGGTCGCATCCAGTGGGCCGAGCAACTCAACCCCGCCCGCGCCGCCCGCCTGCGCGCCGCGTTCGATACATTGTGACGTTGCCCAACCGCCCCCTTTCCCTTACATGACCCCCAACCCAATCTTCGGAGCATGCACATGGCCGCCTACCAATATGTCTATCACATGGACAACGTCTCCAAAGCCTATCCGGGCGGCAAGAAATGCTTCGAGAATATCAAGCTGAACTTCCTGCCCGGCGTCAAGATCGGCGTGGTCGGGGTCAACGGCTCCGGCAAATCCACCCTGCTGCGGATCATGGCCGGCATGGACAAGGATTTTCAGGGCGAGGCCTGGGCCGCCAAAGGCGTCAAGGTCGGCTACCTCGCGCAGGAACCCCAGCTTGACCCGACATTGGATGTGCGCGGCAATGTCATGCTCGGCCTGCACAAGAAGACCGCCATCCTGAACCGCTACAACGACCTCGCCATGAACTACACCGACGAGACCGCCGACGAGATGGCCGCCTTGCAGGATCAGATCGACGCCGCCAACCTGTGGGATCTCGACAGTCAGGTCGATGTCGCGATGGAGGCCCTGCGCTGCCCGGCCGACACCGCCGATGTGTCCACCCTGTCCGGTGGCGAACGCCGCCGCGTCGCCTTGTGCCAGTTGCTGCTGGAAGCGCCCGAGATGCTGCTGCTGGACGAACCCACCAACCACCTTGACGCCGAAAGCATCGCCTGGCTGCAAAAGCACCTGATCGAATACACCGGCACCATCCTGATCGTCACCCACGACCGCTATTTCCTCGACGACATCACCGGCTGGATTCTGGAGTTGGACCGCGGCCGCGGCATCCCCTACGAAGGCAACTACACCGCCTGGCTGGAACAGAAGGCCAAACGCCTGATTCAGGAATCGCGCGAAGACAAGTCGCGCCAGAAGGTGCTGGAAAAGGAACTGGAATGGATCCGCGCCGGGGCCCGCGCCCGGCAGGCCAAGCAGAAGGCCCGGATCAACAAATATAACGAGATGGCCTCCAAATCCGTCCGCGAACGGGTGTCCGGCGCGCAGATCATCATCCCCAACGGCGAACGCCTTGGCGGCAAGGTGATCGACGTGCAGGGGTTGAAAAAGCACATGGGCGACAAGCTGCTGATCGAAAACCTCAGCTTCACCATCCCGCCGGGTGCCATTGTCGGCATCATCGGCCCCAATGGCGCGGGCA
>JANPNB010000382.1:0-1977 GCA_031427275.1 Alphaproteobacteria bacterium
GCAAGGTTGCTTACAGATTTGTACCAAAAATATGGTGACTGGTTATTGGTACTTGCGGCCTATAACGGCGGGCCAGCCACCCTGCAGAGAACAGCCCAGATGCTGGGTGAGGACGACGAGAGCCTGATGGTGATCGAATGCATGCCTGCGCCCGAAACCCGCGACTATGTCGAGAAGGTGATGGCCGCTTATTGGACCTACCGCAAGAAATTCGGCCAAGACGTCACAACTCTCGACATGCTGGCCAGCGGTCAGAAATACATCGACGCCCGCTGGGATGCGGAGCCTGAGCCCGTGGTTATGGCACCGGTCACAGCCAAACGATCACCTAAGAACCGCCGCCATAGTCGCCGCACCTAGCTCCCATGACCACCGCGCCTTTGCCCCCGCCGGGAAAGCCGGATGCTGAGCTGTCGATTGACGCCGACTTGGTGCGCCGATTGTTGGCCGAACAACACCCCGACCTCGCAGACCTTCCGCTGGAGCCATTGGCGTCCGGCTGGGACAATCAGATGTTTCGGCTGGGCGACCAGCTCACCGTCCGCCTGCCCCGCCGCAGAGTAGCCGTCGAGCTGATCGTCAACGAGCAGCGCTGGTTACCAACACTCGTCCCGCACCTGCCCTTGCCCATTCCTTCGCCTGTGCGCTTTGGGGTCGCAGCGGCGTCTTATCCATGGCCATGGAGCATATTGCCTTGGTTCGAGGGCGGTCCCGTGGACCTGAACCCGCCGGGCGAAGACCAAGGGGCCGTCCTAGGCGGGTTCCTGAGCGCGTTGCACCGGTGCCCACTACCCACAAATGCCCCAACCAATCCCTATCGCGGGGTACCACTTGCGCAACGTGAGACGGGCGTGGCTGAACAAATTGCCAAACTTCGCAGACTTGGCGACTACATCACCGATGCGGTAACGCAGGCCTGGGATCACGCCTTGGCGGCCCCGATCGACGTGCCCGCCACATGGCTGCACGGCGACCTGCATGCCCGCAATGTCTTGACCGACAAGGGGAAATTCATCGCCATCATCGATTGGGGCGATTGCTGCGGCGGTGACCGCGCCACCGACCTAGCGGGACTTTGGACGTTGCTCCCCACAGCCACCAGCCGGGCAGCTGCCAGAGCTGCCTATGGCACCATCAGCGACGCCACCTGGGCCAGGGCCAAGGGCTGGGCGATTTCCTTCGCGGTAAATCTGGTCGAGGCCGGCCTGGTCAACGACCCCCGTATGGTGACCATTGGGGAACGAACCCTGGCGCGGGTATCCGAGTCCGACTGACATCGCTCAGACTCGAGTTGCTCCGCGACCTAGAGATCGGACCAAAGACGCCACCTCGCGAGTTTCATCCGCCGTGAGCAGTGCTTCACGCGTCACCAGCAACCCGACCGGCCCGAACCAAGCCCGCACGCCTTTCAACAGGCCAGGTTGCGGACCCCGCCCCAAATGAACACTCAGTCGCGCGGCCCAATCATGCCGTAGTCTAATCTGAATGGGCAACACCAAGACCCAAGGGTTTCGCGCCAACCCGGCCGCCGCCACCAAGCCCCCCGACACCACATCCACCCCGGCATCGTCTGCCGATTCCAGCGTCTGATCGGTGGAGCCCGCGTCCGCCGCGATCACTTCTCGCACCAAACCGTCTATCGCCGCCGGGGCAAGCGCCATCAACAACGCCGCAAGCGCCTGGGCATCGTTATCGGTCGGGATGATCACCGAGAGCATGGCTGCACAAGCCTTGGCTACACAGCGGGGTCAAGTGAGTTCTTGTTATGTTCTAGTTTGGCGCTATGATCCCTGCATGTCCACCTTCACCCAACAGCTCCCGCCCTCCCCCCGAGGCCGGGGTGCGCGCACCAATGCCTCGGGGCGGTTCGAGAGTCAGGCAAGGGAGGCCTTTGATGACGGCTGGACTCAGGAAGACACCGAACCGGTTCGGCTCAAAACCACCGTCACAGCTGAGCGGGCACGGACGATAATCACG
>JANPNB010000383.1:0-1737 GCA_031427275.1 Alphaproteobacteria bacterium
GACAAACTGACATTCCAATCGATGTGCTACTGCCGGATGATCACGTGGTAACGCGCGGAAGCCAAAGCTATGCCCATCGGCATTCACGTCGTCCCTGAGCGTCAGTAGTCTTTGCGCCAGCGTACGGCCAGCCGGTTGCCGCCCTGTCCGGACAGCCGGGACAGGATCGACAGGTTCTTGCGAAGCCGCCATTCTACCTGAGCCGAGGGTCCGTCACGGCCCCCGCCCGTCAGCTCGAGATAGACATCGTCCGTCAGGTACTTGCCGCCAGAGACAGTGACGCTTGAGTTCGAGCCGCCGCCAAACGCCAACCGGTCCAGGCCCGCGAAACTCTTTAGATTGCCGATCACGTCCAAACCGCCACCGCCCGTCAAAGACGAGAGGGCGGAGGCAAGCTGAGCGGCTTCCACCGGCGACAACTGCGATGCCGAACGCTCGAACAGTACCTTCGCCAAGACCTCATCGTTCGGCAGGCTGGGCGAAGATGCCAGCGTGATCTCTGGCCTGGCTGCCGTCCCACGAAGACGTACGGTCACTTTCAGCGTGGGGTCTTCGCGCGTGGCATCCAGCTGCAGGCGAATGCTCTGCGGCCGGCTTGAAAGGTAAACCACGCTGGTCTCGTCGAACGCGAAGCGCTTGCCGGCAAAGTCGTAATCGCCGCGCACCACGCGCGCCGTGCCGGTGAGGTTGGCATTGGCGGTCGTCCCGCCGACATGAGCATCCAGCGACATTTCGACGTCCAGACCACGGCCGCGCAGAAACACTCGCCGCGGTGCCTTCAAATTGACGTCCAACGCCCATCCCTCACCTCGTTTGCGGGCACCGGCAAACGCCACCGGAAGTTCATCCGGACGGTTGACCTCGCGCACATCCATCGCCACCACCCCGGTGGGAACCAGTGGATCGGCGGCCACGTCGGCGCGGTCGATGGTGAGGTCGCCGGTCAGTTTTACCTTGCCGTCGGCGGCGCGATTGATGGTCGCCTGACCGGTAGCGGTGGCCGTGGCGGTTTCATTGTCGATCAAACGAAAGCCTTTCAGATCCAGTCGAAAGCTGGAGATCCCAACCGGCAGCAGACTTATTCGGCCCTGCCCATTCAATTGCCCGCCGCGACCGTCAGCCCCCCGCGCATCAGTGACATTCACCGCGCCCTGGTCGAAGGTCGCCTTGAGCGCGACGTCCCGTAGCGACAAACCACTGGAGCCATCGTCAAATCGACCCCGCTCGACGGCGATCTGACCCGTCGCTTGCGGCCTCGCTAGGGTGCCTGCAATGACGCCTTCCGTGCGCACAAACCCGGACAGTGCGCGCTCGCCACCCATGGCCAGTTCCCAGATCGGCCGGACTTCTCCCTCGGCGAAGAACCGTCCGCGTATCGGCTTCTGTCTGGCGATTGCGACGCGGAAAGGCCGAGCGGAGCTCTCAGTGGGCAAGACGAGGTTGGCGTTGGCTTTCAGACCCTGCTCATTGGTGGTTTCCAGATCGAGGGTCAGCAGACTGTCGTAGAGCCGCCCCCGGAGCGTGCCATCGATGCCGTGCACCGCGGGCGTGCCACGTCCTCGGGCGTCCACCAGCCGCGCCTCTAGCTCACCGTCCAGGCGCTCACCCTTGCCCTGTAGCCTCAGGTTACCGTCAATCCGACCATCAAAATCAGAGTCTAACAGGTTCAGTCCCATTGCCGTCACACGCGCACGAACATCGGCGACATCATCCTTCAGGCTGCCATCCAGATCCAGC
>JANPNB010000384.1:0-1711 GCA_031427275.1 Alphaproteobacteria bacterium
AGGCGCTGGACCTTCAGACGCTAAGCCCCCAGGGGCGGCGGTTCTACGGCGAGAGCAAGCGGGTTGCCAATGCGCGGGCCAAGGCTGAACTTGGATGGCGGCCGAAGTTCCCGACTTACCGAGAAGGGCTGGCGAGTATCCTGGCGCGTGGTGGGTAGAAATGGTGGTGCGTTCATGATAGATTGGCTGTCGTCATGAACGCTCCAATTCAAATTCGTCGAGACGATGTGGTTCGAGATATTCGCGAGTTGCGGCGTTGACCGCATCGCCAATTACCGACGTCGTCGCTAAGGCCGTCAAATCCGCGCTGATCCGAGAGCAGACGCGGAACACGCTGCAAGACCGTACAGAGTCGGTCGACGAGCTTCTTAGGCAGATCAGACTGTTGCCGATCATTGGCCCAGTCCTAACCGATGACGACTTCTACGATGAGTATGGTTTGCCGAAGTGATTACTGTCGATGCGTCTGCCATCCTTGCAATCTTGCTGGATGAACCAGAGGGCCAATCCTTCAAGGAAGCACTCTTGCAGAACGGCAGTTCAGTAATTTCCCCCATCAACTATTGGGAGGTCATGGTGCGATTTCGAGCAACGCACGGCCGGAATGGATTGTCACTTGCTGAGGCTCTGCTCGAGGAGTGCGGCGTCGAGGTCCGTGACCTCACACCCAAACACGGGCGATTGGCAGTGGACGCTCACGAACGGTATGGCCGCGCGACACCGGCCAAACTCAATCTCGGCGATTGCTTTGCCTACGCCTTGGCCGCCACTGAAGGCGATGGATTGCTATTCAAGGGCGACGACTTCCCAAAGACCGATGTGAAGGTGGTTGCCGCTTAGATTGATGGGTCGGCGACCTCTTCCACAACCGCGATCATCCGGTTGATGTCCTGGGGTCGCGAAAGCCGGTGGTCGCCGTCTTTGATGAGCGTGAATAGGACATCTGGCCCACTGATCGCCTCGGCTAAGTTCAGGGCGTGCCGCCAGGGCACATCGGGATCAGCACCTCCCTGCAGGATGTGGACCGGGCAATCGATGGCGACAGGCCCTGGCAGGATCGACCATTTGGCACCGTCCTCCAGCAGGGTCGCAGTGATGGGATAGGGTTCGCCATAGTCGGAGGGGCGCATCCATATTCCGGTTTCTGCCAAAGCGGCGCGGTCCGCCACTGTCATTTCCGGCACCATGAGTTTCTGTGTGAAATCCGCTGCCGGGGCGATGAGCACCATCGCCTGGACACGTGGCTTGCGTGCCGTCGCCACCAAGCAGGACAGCCAACCGCCCATGGATGAACCCACAAGGACCAATGAACCGTTCGTCAATTGATCAATCACGGCCAGGGCATCCTCCCGCCACCTGGAGATCGTGCCTGTCTCAAAGGCCCCGCTCGACTGACCGTGTCCTAAGTAGTCAAACCGCACATAGCTACGACCCTTAGCGATCGCCCAATCAGCCAGGCCTTGGGCCTTAGCTCCAGCCATGTCTGACTTAAATCCGCCAAGCCAGACCACTGTCGGTCCTGCGCCCGGAACCCGCCGCCAAGCCAAGTATTCACCGTCCGGACGTTCTAAAGTGCCGATCTCTTCAATCATCCCGTCGTCTTAGCGTCATACAACCGACCCGTCAGCCTGACGACGGGCTTTACCTGTCACAAGTGTGCGCTATGCAGAGGGCTGTGACCCTACCACCAGATTTCACCCTCCTGCAGGTC
>JANPNB010000385.1:0-1944 GCA_031427275.1 Alphaproteobacteria bacterium
ACATCGGCGACCTTGGCTCCGGCGACGGAGATCGAGGTCAGCTTGACGGCGGCGGCATGGGCCTCGCCATTGGCGGTCATCACCTTATAGGCATAGTTCAGGCGCGCGGGGTCAAAGCCTAGGCGCTTGGCATCGTCGGGCGTGAGGGCAACAGCGCTGGCTCCGGTATCGACCAGGAACCGAACGCGGCTGCCATTAACGTCGGCTTCGGCCCAATAGTGACCGTCGGCGGACTTGGCGATGGAGGCGGCCTCGCCGGCTGCAGGGCCATCAGAGCTGGCGATAGAGACTGGCGCTGTCAGCGCCGCAGCGCGACCGGCCGGATTGAGCGACACGACAGCTTGCGCCGCGCCCACCGCTGACACCGCACCCACCAGAGCCAAGACGGCCAATCTGAGCATATTCGACACCCCGCCAATCGGCGATTGCGGCCATTCTGGGCCTTGCTGAAGGGGGCAGCCTAGGGGCGATGGGTTTTCAACCCGTGAACGGGCGCGGCTAATGCTCTGATAGCGGTTAGAACATCGCCAGTTTCTCAGGCGAGATCAGGCTGCGGCGTGCGGGCAGTTCGAGGATGATCTCGTCGCGTCGCGCTTCGCTGAGCTTGGCCCAGCCAGCGACTTCGGAGAGTTTGCGATAACAGCCAAGGCACAGCCCGCTTTGGCCATCGACGACGCAAACCTTGATGCAGGGCGTCTTGATCGGAGTCGGAGGCGTGTCGGGAAGGGTACTCATGAGGGAATAGCGTAGGTGACTGTGGCCTGGGCGGCTAGTCGCTCGCGGCTTTCGGTCCAGATTTTGATGTCGCAGACCGCGATACGTCGGCCCAAGCGCAGCATGGTGCCCTCGGCATAGATGTCGCCGGGTTTCGCCCCACGCAGGAAGTTCATGGTCAAGGAACTGGTGACCGCCATCAGCTGCTCGCCGATATGGGCCAGGACGAGGGTGTAGGCGGTTAGATCAGCGATCTCCATCAGGACCGGACCGGAGATCACCCCGCCGGGCCGCAGAGTGCGGTCGCCGCCAAACGGTCGGACCACCAGGACACGGCCTGGACCGACCTCTCGGGCCATAGCCAAGCTCGCAGGGTCTGCCAAGGGAAATGCCTTTTGGAGCAGGCTGTTAACGCCGTCCTTGTCCAATTGAGGGAGGTGCGACATCGGTTCTTTGTCTCAGGTTGCGAAGTGCGTAATTCACCCCCACTCTAGGGTGGCGTAGCAAAATCAGATATCCTAGTCCTTGTAGGAAATTTGAGTGCGATAGGGGTGCGTGGGGTTGAGCGACGACAAGTCTGAACTTCTGAGGTCTCTCAGCATCGATCGTTCGCGAGATGATGAGGACGAGCGGGGTGGTCGGGCCAGCCCCCTAATCCTGACCGCGATCATCGCGGGCAGCGTTTTGCTTGGGGGTGCAGTGGGTTGGTTCGCCAAGCCGACCTCTAAGGTCAAACCGGCCTCGGCTGAAGCGACTCTAGCGACTGCCGGTCCGACCAAGGTCGTGGCCCCAGCGGGTGGACTGACAGCTTCAGGTTATGTGGTGGCGCGCACCAGGGCCACAGTCGCTGCCGAGGTTACGGGTCGTGTCGTCGAGGTGCGGGTCGAAGAGGGTCAAACTGTGCAGCGGGGCCAGATACTGGCTATTCTAGACGGAGCCTTGGCCAGCGTGGACGCCGCCTCAACCCAGGCCCGGGCTAATTCGGCACGGGCGGCATTGAATTCATCGCAGGTACAATATCTGCAGGCGCAGCGCGATCTGGCGCGGGCTCAGTCCCTAGTGAGAACCGGCTATATCAGCGAGGCTAGTCTACAGGCGGCCGTTCTGAAGGCCAAGGTTGCTGCGGCTCAGGAAGACCTGGCGCGCGCACAACTGGCAGCCGCTAAATCAGACTCCAACCGCACCCAGGTTCAGTTGAGCAAATACGAAATTCGCGCGCCATTCTCTGGG
>JANPNB010000386.1:0-7247 GCA_031427275.1 Alphaproteobacteria bacterium
GGCCCCCTTCCCATCGCCCGGACGGATTGCGGGCTTGCCCGGTGCCACACTGAGGTCGAGCTTGTTCAGCGACATCTTGGTAGGATCGGCTGCCAGCCCGGCATCAATCGAAAACCGCCCCGGTCGGCCATTCCGCTCGATGACGCCCAGACCAAACAGCTGGCTGATCGACGGTCCACCCGCGCCCCGCGAGGTATTGTCGGCCGTGATGGAAGCCGAAATGCCCGACGTTCCTGACGGCGCAAAGCTCAGCTGGCCATCGCTGTCGAGCGAAAATGCACCGAAGAGACCAACCCCAGTTGTGTTGGAATTCAGCGAATCCAACAGATCTTGCATGGTGGCGGCTGCCGGAATCGTGACGGCGATGTCTCGGATGGGTTGGCCGTCCGCCTGAGCCAGGCGGAAACTGATCGTATCGCCAGGCGTGAACCCATGGGGATCCGTCGTGGACAGTCCGGTTTCGTAGTTGGTGATCCCGGAGGTTCGGATGATGTCATTAAGGCCGAAGAAGTGGGAGAATCCACGGCCTGCCTTGTTTGACGAACCTTCATCGATTGCGAGGCCATTGGGGGATGTCGCGTTGATACTGAGTGCGCCGCCTGCGAAACTGGCGGTGCCAAATCCTCCGAGCGATGCGTTCAGGTCGGCTAAGAATGTCGCGTCGGTGAAGGCCGAGGGTCCCCCGCCATTGATACTCATGGTGTGGCTGGAGAAATCGATGGCTACAGTTCGTTTGACAATCCCTGCGGCGTCCACCAACGCAAGTGTGCTCGTGCCGGTAAAATGAGCGACGGCGCTGGTCAGATCCAAACCCGTATTGCGACCGGTCAGGATTGCCGGGGCTGGCACCCTGGCCGACGCATTGTGTGCCGCATTGATCCGTTCCGAGACGCGGTTGGCGAATTCCCCGAGTTGGTCTGACATGCCCGGCAAGATGTCGTTGCGCAGGTCAAGCAGGCCACGCAGCTCACCGCCGCGCACGGTGATTGGCTGAGCGTTTCCCACGCCGTTGCCCTGTTCGATGGCGATATACCCCTGGGTCGCATCCGTCCTGTTGAAGCTGAGCTTCGCCGCGCTGTCGCCCGCCAGCTCGTATCCCTCAGTGGAGCGGAGGGTGACGCCGCCGTTGGTCCGGCCTTGAGTCTGTATGTTCATCAGGCCCGAGAGCTGATCGACCAGCGCGCTTTGGATATTCTCCGACCCTGAAGAGTCCCCACCCGAGAGTCTCGCGCGGCTTATTTCGGCATTAAGGTGCTGCACCTGTTGCAACAGGCTGTTGATCGTGGCGACGTCGGCACCAATTTGCGCGTCTACCGTCTTGCCGAGCTCGGTCAGCTGATTGTTGATCCTGCCGGTCTCGGCGAGAAAATCTTGAACACTGGCAATGGACTGTGATCGCAAGATGCTAGAGGACGGATCATCAGCCGAGGCGGCAAACGACGACCATATCTTGTCCAACCGCCCGAAATAGAAGTCGTTGCCGGACGGATCGCCGAACAAGCCCTGAGCGTTGTCGAGATATTGCGATACCACACCCCACCGACTGGCCTCTGACCCGGCGGTCAGACTGGCTGCCTGTAGGTACTGGTCGGTCACCCGTTTTACGCCGGAGACCAGAACGCCCTGGCCCATTCCGCCGGCTACCAACTGTTGCTGATTGATCGTTTTGCGGACGTAGCCGGGCGTGTTGACGTTGGCGATATTGTCAGCGGTCGTTCGAAGGCCGATCTGAGCGGCCAATAACCCTGAAGTCGCACTCTTCATTGCAATTGAAAGTGACATGGCGTTCCGCTCCAACCGGCAAGCCTTGCGCAGTCCCGGCTAAAACTGCCGAGGTGATCAGTGAACGTCCGCGCGAGAGATGCCGAAAAACTCAATAATTTCAAAACTTCACCACACGGTGACGTCTCAAGTCTTCCTTAGTGGCGCAAAACGAATGCCAAGATCTCTGGTGGTGCCGTCACGCTCCTTGATGGGCGGCAGGACCGACCTATCGGGCCAGGAAGGCATCGGCAAAAACAGCCGCAAGGCTGTGTCAGGCAAAGTTAGGCGACCTGAAATAATCACGCTTTTTCATATAGTTGAACCAACTAACTCCGCTTGGCGCAGAGATTGCGTGGCGCTGGCTGAATGAACGCGGCGCAGCAAGCGCTCTCCTCATACCGGTCGCAAACCAAGCCGACCGACATCGGATCACATGGACGCTGGCCCTCCCATTGCCGCACCAAACAACCCCAATCTCGCTGGGATCAAGACACCTGGCAGCTTGGGCGCAAAGGCGAACAACGCTGCCAACAATCCTTTGGCGGCGTTTGAGGCTCTATTGTCCGCCCACTTCGCGGCTGTGGATCAGAACGCCGCAATCCAAAGCGGCGCGGTAGCAGTGGACATTGGGTCGACCAAGTTGGCACCCCAAGTCGTATCCGATGATGAGACTACAATTGTTGCAACAGAGCCGGGAAAGTCTCCGAAGGACACGCGTGAACTCGTCACTCTGGATCCGAACCTGTCCCAAGCTGGGCAAGCTCTCGCCGCACTCCTTGCAGGGCCTCAATCCAAGATTATCACCGCCGACATAACCGCAGTCGTATCTGAGGCGACCGCACAGATCAGTCGGGCAAGAAGCATTGATGCGCTGACCAATGGCAGTCCTTTGGCCGATCAGCCTCTCAGCCCACCCTTTGCCAATCCTAACTTGCCACTCGGCGGGCCGCCTCGTCTGCATTCTGCCGGTGTAGACCCGAAGAACGATCCGATCGCCGCTAACCTGATCCTTGCCAATTCAAAAAACGTGCCCGCCAACATAACGAATTCGCCGGCGGCTCTGGCCACTCCAATTCCCTATGCCGCGCCACCAGCCCCGGTTCTGGCGCAACAGGCGGCCGTGGCGCAAATTGCGCCGAAGCCTGACCAAGCCTCATCGGAACTCACCTATTCGCACAATTCGGAGTTCGCAGCACCCAAAGTCGGGCGCGTCAACGCCGGGCGCAGCCAACCGGTTGTTGGTGCCCTGACCACGGGGATCACCGGCAAGTCCGCCAGCGCGATCGCGGCAGGACCCGCCCGGTTGGAATCAGAAATTTCCCCCGAGCCCCAACCCTCTGAACCGGAGTCCGTACTGGTCGAAGCTGCGCCTGAGAGCGAAGCCACGACCTCGACAGGTCAACCCACTCCCCAGGTGGTGTCCAACACCCATCAATTGGCCACCGCTGCGGTAAAGTCCGGACCAGAAACCGTCAGCAATCTGGCGGCTCAAATCGTTCGAAACCTTGAGGGTCGCCTAACGCGGTTTGATGTTCAACTCCACCCCGCAGACCTTGGCCGTGTTGACGTGCGCGTAGAAATTGGAGCGCGCGGTCGCGTCAAGGCGTCCATGTCCTTCGAAAACCCACAGTCAGCCGCAGATCTGCGCAGTCGGTCCGAAGAACTGCTTCGCGCCTTGGAGAGCGCGGGTTTTGACCTCTCTGGCGGGCTTAGCTTCGACGTAGCTGGCGATCGTGGTCAAGGCCAGTCTCGGCCGCATCAAAACTCGCCAGACAATGGCAGCAGGCATCAAGGCCGTGCCTTTGACGCGGCTATGGCGCTAGCCACAGACCCGGCCGGTGACCCTCGCACAGGACGTCTAGACATCTATCAGGCCAGGCGCGCCGCCGGCCTCGACATTAGGATCTAGTTCATGGCTATCACCTCAGCGACCCAAACTGCGACTGCCACCGATGCCGGCACTATCGGCAAGGCGCGGCTGGCCACCAGCTTCGACACCTTCATGAAGCTGCTGACGACGCAGTTGAAGAACCAGGACCCAACGGCGCCGCTGGATTCCAACCAGTTCACGCAACAATTGGTCCAGATGACGGGCGTTGAGCAGCAGCTCTATTCAAACGACCTCTTGAAGCAACTGGTCAGCAACACCGGTACCGGTGTTTCACAGGCCGTGTCGGTGATTGGCAAAGACGTCAAAGCTAATGTTGACACCAGCAGTCTGACCGCGGGCAAGGCAACTTGGAGCTATCATCTGGATCGCCTGGGCTCGGATGTGAAAATCGAAATCCTGGATGCCGATGGCAAGATAGTCCATGCGGCCGCCCCAACCGATAACAAGGCCGGTGATCATAGTTTCGACTGGAACGGTCGAGATCTGCTCGGCGTCAAACGCCCTGACGGCGGGGTCTACAGACTGCGCATCACCGCGAAGGACTCTTCAGGCGGTGCTGTGCCAGCCCAAGTGTTCGCCAAAGGTCTCGTTACCGGTGTGGAACAGGTCGACGGCAAGACCCTGCTGACCATCGGCGGGTCGAAGGTGCCCTGGAGCGCCGTGATCGCCGTTTCTGAACCTCTCCCGGCCGCGAAACCGGCTGCCTCTGCCGCGTCAACCGTGATCCCAGCAGTTAGCTGAGCCCCGAACTTCCTAGCCAAAACCCATTGAGAACCCAAGAAGGCAAAAACCCATGAGTATCAACAGCGCAATGCGCGCCGGCGTATCCGGGCTGATCGCCAACTCCTCCGCGCTCGCGGCGATCTCCGACAATATCGCCAACGTCAACACCACGGCCTACAAGCGCAATCAGGTGAACTTCGCCAATGTGGTGACTTCCCAGGCGATTAAGGGCCTCTACTCGGCGGGCGGCGTTCAGGGCATCAATCGCCAGTACGTGGCCCAGCAGGGCCTGCTCCAAGCCGCTTCATCGTCGACAGATCTCGGCATTTCCGGCGACGGCTTCTTCGTCGTCGCGGGTAAGGGAGCCGGCCTGACCGCCGCCGACCATCGAAGCTTCACAAGATCCGGCTCCTTCACCGTTGATGCGGACGGTTATCTGGTCAACGACTCCAAGCTCTATCTTCAGGGATGGCCGCTCCAAGCCAACGGAACATTCGACACCGACCCGTCGAACCTTGCCAAGATGGGGTCAATCAACGTCAAAAACCTCGGCGCCACGGCCAAACAGACTGGGAATGTGGCCGTCAGTGCAAATCTGGACAATCGCGCCAATCCCGCTTCGGTGGGCGACGCCACCTATGTCCCGACCACGAACATGTCCATGGCCGACTACGCCAAGGACTCTACCACCGGCACCCGGCCCGACTTTGCCTATTCGATGAACGTCATCGACTCGCTCGGTGGAAGTCGTCAGATTTCGATGTCTTTCCTCAAGGACTCCAGCGCGCCCAACACTTGGCACGCTGAAATCTATGCCGTTCCAAACACTGACGTTTCCGGTTCCGGCCGCCCCGGGCAGATTGGCTCAGGCTTGGTCAAATTCAAATCCGACGGCTCCTTGGATCTTGCGAGCACCACCTTGTTCGGCGGGGCTGGTGGCACGCCCAAGATTACTTTGGGCGCGTCTGGGGGTGCGGCACCAGCCTGGGACACCGCACTCGGAATCAAAGGTTCTGACCTAACCCTAGATCTCAGCAAACTGACCCAGTATGCGGCCACATCGACGGTAAACTCCATCAGCTCAGACGGTGCAGCCGTCGGCAGCGTCGTGGGCGTTCAGATAGACGACGACGGTTTCGTTTCAGCGATTTTCGATAACTCCCAGGTCCGAAAGATCGCACAGATTGGCTTGGCGACCTTCCCAAATGCGGACGGACTGCTGGCCAAGAGCGGCAACGCCTATCAGCCGACGCTTCAGTCGGGCGCATTCTCGATAAAGCAGGCTGGAGCCGGCGGCGCTGGCAGGATTGCCTCCTCGACCCTTGAAGCCTCCACTGTTGATCTATCAGCAGAATTCACCGGTCTAATCTCCACTCAGAAAGCTTACTCAGCGTCTTCCAAGATTATCACCACTGCCGATCAAATGTTGGAAGAATTAATCAACATAAAGCGCTGACTTAAATTCTTAATGTTCTATTTATTGCGTGACCCATCTATCTGTATCAAAATAATACACGAGGGGACGATGATTATCGTTTTGTTTACTAACGCGATTCACCGACTATTATGTCCTCTCGCCTATTGTCCCTCCAACAAGTGATGGTTGGAAAGGCGTAAAGCCATGTTGCAGCAACAGCAGACCCGGACAAATAGCCGCGGTGAGGCCTATGTTATCGGCCCGACGGGCATACCGTTGACGGTGTCTGATTTACCCCCGGTGGATACGGGTCGCTGGGTGATCCGTCGTAAGGCCGAGGTGGTGGCCGCCGTGCGCGGTGGGCTTCTCACCCTTGACGAAGCTTGCGACCGATATTCTCTGACCAACGAGGAATTCCTCGCGTGGCAAAAGTCCATTGAGCGCCATGGATTGGCGGGCCTACGCACGACCCGAATTCAACAATACCGCTGAGTCCGTCCAACTCTCCAGATTGGCTCGCGAAACTGCGACCGCACTGTTCCCCCGGTGCGGTCGTTTTCGTTTTGGATGCGTTCAACCCGCAGGCCACGCCGGGAGATCGCGCAACCTGCGCACCGCCACGGTAATGCGCTCGGCGTTTCCCGACCGACGTTCCACCAACAACCGACAGACCTGCGCATCATCGTGAAACGCGTAGCCCTTGATGGCGTCCAGCAACGCCTTGGCCAGGTTGTCGAGATCTAACCAGGGTGGATCGCCCACATAGTCCATCATGATCTCGACAGAATATTCCCCCCAACCTGGCCGCGCGCCGCGCCAGGTTGTGCGAAAGAACTCATAGATCAGGGGCTTGTAGTAGCGGGCTTGGGTGGAAACCCCCTCAACCTCGATGTCCAAGCCGTCGGCAACCTCCCGCGCTCGGACCTTTCCATGATGAACCCAGCCCACAGTCACCCAGGCTAAAGGGGCTCTACCCGCACTGCGGTGCCATAGGCCAGGACTTCGGTAATCCCATCCATAATCTCGTTGGCGTCGTATCGCATGGCGATGATCGCGTTGGCCCCAGCCTCTTGAGCGTGGGCGACCAGCAAGTCATAGGCCTCCTGGCGCGCGGTCTCGGCCAGCTTGGTATAGATCGACAGACTTCCGCCAAAAATCGATTGGATCGCGCCACCCACGTTTCCGATGACGCTTCGAGAGCGCACCGTTACCCCGCGAACCATGCCGATATGGGCCACAATTCGATACCCGGTCAGATCATTGGTGGTGGCGACGAGCATGGGCGGCTTCCTCTCGAGATCGGCTGTCTATATCAGTCCGCACAGACCGACGCCACGAGGACCCGCTTATGACCGCGACCCGCACTGAATCCGATACCTTTGGACCGATCGAAGTCGCGACCGACGTCTATTGGGGGGCTCAAGCCCAGCGCAGCCTCGGCAACTTCAAGAT
>JANPNB010000387.1:0-2950 GCA_031427275.1 Alphaproteobacteria bacterium
GGAGGTTTTTCGATGACCCGGATGGCACCGGTATCGACATTGACGCCGTAGAGGGTCTGGCCGACCACACTGCCGGCATAGAGTTCACCGGACGGCGCGAATTTGATCCCGTGGATGCCCTTGAAGGCGGAGCCGGGGACGAGTTTGGTGATTGTCTGTGCAGTGGCCGGAGCCACGACCGCAAGGGCCAGTGCTAATCCGAGGCCTAAACTAAGCTTACGCATCAACGACTCCAAATTGTCTCAAGACATGGCCCCAAGCTAGGCCACCAGAAGATTTTCACAACGGCTTTTGAATCTGTGACTCTGGCCTTAGAGTTCCCGCATTATTGCAATGATGATTTTAGTTCGATTTGAGTCGCCTTGGTCTGCGGCAGGTCAGGGGACCTTTTGAATATGCGTTGGCTATTTCTCACGGCGGCTTTGACCGTGGCGAGTTCGCAGGTCCTGGCAGCTGAGCCTGCGGCGACAGGCATCATCTCCTACCCATCCTCCTATTTTGCCGAAGTCGGGCCAACCACGGCCTTTGACATGGTGCTGCGGATCCCGGGGTTCTCCTTCGACAAGGGCACGGTCCAGCGCGGCCTTGAAGGCTCGGGCGGCAATGTGCTGATCGATGGCGAGGTGCCGGTCGCCAAAAACGACACGCTTGACGAGACGCTGAAGCGCATTCCGGCAGGCAGCGTGCTGCGCGTCGACGTGATCCGTGGCGGTGCGCCGGGTATCGATATGCAGGGCCGCTCGGTAGTGGCCAATGTGGTGCGGAAGTCGGCGTCGGGGTTTCGTGGCGCGGCCAGCCTGACCACCTGGCTGCTGACTGATCATCGCACTTTGAATGGCCTGCGCACTGAGGGGCAATGGCGCTGGAACGGCAAAGTGCTGGAGCTCTCCACCGTGTTGGGGAAGGGGCCGTTCGACCAACTTGGGGCTGGTCCGCGTATACGCACAGCCGCTAACGGCACCACCCTGATCAGGTCTCAGTTCGACGGCGAGGGCGGGGGACAGCGAGAATGGCTTACCGGGGCATTTGAAACACCCCTGCAAGGCGGGCGGCTGAAAATCACGGCGGCCTATATGAACAACCCGTCCTATAATGAGATCACCGACAGGCTGTCCTTTCCCGGCGGAAAAGAGACCGAATATGTCACGATCGACAAGTTGCAGATGGAGTTGGGCGGGCGCTACACCCGCAAGCTTGGTCAGCGGAACTCAATTGAGGTTGTCGCTTTCCAGCAGTGGAACAATGCCGACACCAAAGATGACTTCAACTCACCGGCCATCAGCCGGAAGTTTGGCTTGGACAAGCGGGTCACCGAGACGGTCGGCCGGTTACAGGTTCGGCGTCGGCAGTCGGAGACACTGACTCTAGAGGGTTTCGTCGAAGGCGCTTCCAATGCACTGACCAGCAAGACCGGCTTGATCCAGAACGGCGCGGCCGTGCGGTTGCCGGCCGGCAATGTTCGGGTCGAGGAGTCCCGGGCACAGGTTTCGGTCTCAGCAGGCTGGCGGCCAACGCCGCAATTTGGGTTGGACGTGGCTTTGCGGCAGGAAAGTTCCCAGGTTACCTCTAGCGGCGATGTGGTGCTGCAGAACACCTACACCTTCCTAAAGCCGCGGATTGCGGTGACTTGGTCGCCAAATCCTGCCGATCAGTTCCGGTTTCGGGTGGAGCGCGAGGTCAGCCAGCTGAACTTCGATGATTTCATCTCATCGTCATCGGTGGCCAGCACAGGTGCCGTCCTGGCGGGCAATCCGAACCTTTCGCCCCAACAGGCGTGGGTTGTCGAGGCTGCCGCCGAGCGTCGGTTTTGGAAGTCCGGCGTGGCGATCCTAACCGTTCGCCATTTCCAGCTCACCGACGTGATCGACCGTGCACCCGTATTCGTCGGCGGCATCGCCCGCGCCGACGCGCCCGGCAATATCGGCGATGGCACCAAGGATGAGCTGACGGCCAGCCTCGCAATCCCTTTGGCGAAGCTGGGCCTGCCGACCGCGCAGCTGAAGACCCAAGCCACATTGCGGCGCTCTGAGGTCACCGACCCGGCGACCGGCATTAGGCGCGACATATCGATCCTGCGCCCGGTTGAGTGGGAGGCCCACTTCACGCAGGATCTGCCGCAGTGGAAGTCCAATTGGGGGATCGACGTCACTGGCCAGTACCGCGACCGCGCCTTCCGCTATAACGAGATTGAGACGCTGAAGATCGGCACCTGGATCGTGGCCTTCATTGAGTACAAGCCTCGCCCGGACCTGACTCTGCGCGTGGAAGCCCAGAACCTAGGAGCACGAGACACCCGCCGCATTCGGGAGGTCTTCAACGGCAGTCGCGGGTTGAATAGCTTCAACTATGTGGACTTCCGCGACTTGGAATACGGACCCGCGCTGCAGATCCGTCTTCGCAAGGCGCTTTAGGTCAGGTCGCGCGTTTCAATCCGAAATCCGGTTCCCACTTTTCGGAACGCGCATTAGGACTTCGGCACCACTCGCCAGACGATGTTGCCGACATCGTCGGCGACCAGTAGTCCGCCACGCTTGTCCACGACGACGCCGACCGGACGTCCGCGCGCCTCGCCCTTGTCATTGAGGAAGCCAGTCAAAAAGGCTTGCGGCTTGTTAACGGGCTTGCCAGCAACGAAGGGCACAAAGACCACGCGGTAGCCGTTCAAGGGCTTGCGATTCCAAGAGCCGTGCTGACCAATGAAGACGCCGCCGTGATAGGCGGGGGGGAAGAGTTCTGCCTTGTAGAACGCCAAGCCTAAAGACGCAGTGTGCGGCCCTAAGGCGTAATCAGGCGCGATGGCCTTGGTCACCAACTCCGGGTTCTGCGGCTGGATGCGGACATCGACGTGCTGGCCGTAATAGCTGTAGGGCCAGCCATAGAAGGCCCCGTCCTTGACGCTGGTCATGTAGTCCGGGACGATGTCCGGGCCGATCTCGTCGCGCTCATTGAC
>JANPNB010000388.1:0-5430 GCA_031427275.1 Alphaproteobacteria bacterium
GACGCGATCACCCGCTTGGCACCCGGCTTGTGCGGAAAGACATCAACGATGTCGGTCTTGTCGTCGAGGTCGAGCATCAGCCGCAGCGGCTCGCCGTGCCCCCGCGCCGAGGGCAGCTTGTCACACGGCAGCGCAAAGAACCGTCCGTCAGAGGCAAAGATCAGCAGTTTGTCGGTGGTTTCAGCGGGCACCACAAAGCCCTGTTTGTCGCCTTCCTTGTACTTCAATTCCGAAGGGTCCTCGACCCGGCCCTTGGCCGCGCGAATCCAGCCGCGGTCGCTGAGGATCACAGTGATCGGCTCGCGCACAATCATCGCTTCAATGGCGGCTTCAGCGTCCACAGTAGGCGGGACTTCAAAGGTCGAGCGACGCTTACCGATCCGCGTATCAGGACCCAGGATCGCGCGGACGTCCTTCAGGCCAACCCCGACCAGCTTCCATTGCTGGCGGTCGGAAGCCAACATCGTCAGCAGGCCATCGCGCTCTTCGGCCAATTCGGCGTGTTCGCGGCGCAGCTCCATCTCCTCCAACCGCGCCAACTGGCGCAGGCGGGTATTGAGGATGGCGTCGGCCTGAAGGTCGGACAGCTCGAAGGCCTCAATCAGCTTGGCCTTGGGGTCTTCCTCATAGCGGACAATCCGGATCACCTCGTCCAGATTGAGATAGGCGATCAGCAATCCGTCCAGGATATGCAGCCGGGCCTCGATCTTGCCCAACCGGTGCCGCGCACGCCGCACCAGCACCTCACGCCGATGGTCCAGGAAGGCCTTTAGCGCCTGCTTCAGGCTCATGACACCTGGTGTGCCGCGCGCATCCAACACATTGAGGTTCACCGAGAACCGGTTCTCAAGATCGGAGAGCTTAAACAGGCTCTCCATCAGAACTTCAGGCTCGACATTCCGGCTCTTGGGTTCGAGCACCAGGCGCACATCCTCGGCGCTCTCGTCACGCACATCGCCCAGCAGCGGCACGCGCTTGTTCTCGATCAGACCGGCCAGCTGCTCGACCAGATCAGCCTTCTTGACCTGATAGGGAATCTCGGTGACGACGATCTGATAGGTGCCGCGCCCGTTGTCTTCCTTGAACCAACGCGCCCGCAGCCGAATCCCGCCCCGTCCTGTCTCATAGGTTTCCAGCATCGAAGCCTGCGGCTCAACAATGATGCCTCCAGTGGGGAAGTCCGGCCCCAAAACGCAGCCCATCAAATCGGCTGTGGTCGCTTGCGGATTGTCGAGTAGCACGAGACAAGCGTCGATCAGCTCAGCGGCATTGTGCGGCGGTATCGACGTCGCCATGCCCACGGCAATGCCCGTCGTGCCGTTGGCCAACAGGTTGGGAAACCCAGTCGGCAGGACAACCGGCTCGTGATCCTGGCTGTCATAGGTTGGCTTAAAGTCGACAGCATCTTCTTCGATGCCGTCCAGCAGCAGCGTCGCCGCCTGGGTCAGCTTGGCCTCGGTGTAACGCATGGCGGCCGGGTTATCGCCGTCGATATTGCCGAAGTTGCCCTGCCCATCGACCAGCATGTAGCGCTGGGAAAAATCCTGGGCCATGCGCACCAGGGTGTCATAAATCGACTGATCGCCGTGCGGGTGATAGCCACCCATCACCTCGCCCACCACCTTGGCGCATTTGCGCGCCGTGGCCTCGGGGTTCAGCCGCATTTCCCGCATGGCATAGAGCACACGCCGCTGAACCGGCTTCAGGCCATCGCGCACATCGGGCAACGCCCGGTCGGTAATGACCGAGAGCGCATAGGCCAGATACCGCCGAGACAGGGCCTCGGTCAGCGGTTCATCAATAATGCGGTCGCCGTCACCCGGCGAAGGCGGAGGGGTGTGTTTGCTCATGTCGAATCAAAGGCCAGAATTGATCCTGACTCATAGCGGCCCAAAGTCCCTGCGTCGCCTCGCAGATCGTTCATCGCCAGGGACACCTTATGCGCAACGCGGATGCCACGGTAGACGTTTGCAGAACAATAGGCTCCAGTGTGAGTCCACTGTTCGTTCTCTCACTCGACCTAGCTCATACTCGAAGACGACAAATGCCAAGCTACTACGCCGAACTGGTTGAGATCATGCGGGCTCATGATTGTCACCAAGTGCCCGGCGGCAAAGGTAGCCACGAGAAATGGCGCAGTCCGATCAACAACCGAGTTGTAACCGTGCCCCGCTCCAAGAGCCGTCACACGGCCAACGAAGTTCTCAAACAGCTCGGAATCGGGAAGAAATTCTAGCTAGGCGAACGCGAAAGCCCGCTGGGCCGAGAAGGCCACCGACACACCCTGCGACCCGACATTCTCATTGGCCGCGAGCATTTCGGGCGCAAGCGCGGCAAGCAGGCCCTCAAACTCCGCTAGTGTATCGGCTTCGATCACCAAACCAGGAATATCAGTTTCAGAAATCCAGACGGAGGCCTCTGCGTCCCACGACGCCTTCACAAAATAGCTGGATTTCATGTTCGCATCTCCCGGTTCACTCGGGTGGATCCATAGGGTGACGGGATCATAGGTTCATTGCACGAAAAATGCGTCAACTAATTACCCCTCTAAAGCCGCTGAGCATCCGAAAGCTTATCCACCAGCCACAACCGCGCAGGCGGTAGAGGCCGGTTCATCGGGCCAAACACGAAAGCCTCCAGAAAATGCGCCGTCAGGTCCAAGCCGGCTTTCACATCACCCGGTGACAGCCCTGACTGCGCCGACAGCAAGAAGGGCGGCAGGATCAGCAGGCGGTCTTTATAGGCCTCTCCGGCATCCCGGCTGACCGCGCGCCCGGTGCGCGGGCTCACATAGATCAGGTCGTCGAGACTACCGGTGGCGGCGCACTTCGAGAGGTCCAGGCCAAAGCCCAAATCCTGCAACAGGCCAGCTTCAAACCGCACAAACACCGCAGGCCAGATGTCGGGGTTGGTGAATGCCCCAGCCAAGGCCTCAAAGGCCAGGAACGCACCGGGATGGGGTTCGCGCTCCGGCAAAGCCGTGCCCGCCACCGCCGCCGCCGCCGAGAGCCCCGCCAGGGCCAGAGGGTCATCAAACAGCGCAGACGGCCCCTCCCCCACCGGTTCCAGGCTCGCCGAGCCCAATTGCTCAGACACCCGCGCACGGTACTGCACTACGGCCCGTGCGCCGGGTTGCAGAAATGGCTTGATCTTCCGCGACGCCCCGCCCGCCACATGGGCGGCATATCGTCCGTGATGGGCGGTCAGAAACTCAACAATCGCCCCGCTCTCGCCAAAAGCCCGGGCCGACAAGACGTAGGCATCGTCTTGGAATTCCATATCTACCGTGTCATCCCGCATGCAGAGCAGCGGAAGTCTAGGCCACCCCGACTACACATCGAAATCCAGCCCGACGCTGCCATAGAACTCTCGCTTGTCAGCCCAGCGCTCATCGACCTTGACGGTCAGGAACAGGTGCACCGGGCGTTCGAACAGCTCCATCAGCTCTTCGCGGCTTTTCTGACCGATCCATTTCAGCGTTTGACCGTTCTTACCCAGCACGATCGGCCGCTGGCTTTCGCGCTCCACATAGATGGTCTGTTCGATGCGCGCGGAACCGTCCTTGCGTTCCTCGAAGGCCGTCGTCTCCACCGCCGCCGCATAGGGCAGTTCCTCGTGGACCCGCAGATAGATCTTCTCCCGGGTGATTTCGGCAGCCAGCAGGCGAACTGGCAAGTCTGCAGTTTGGTCTTCCGGATAGAGAAATGGCCCTTCAGGCATCAGTTCGCCCAGACGGACGCGCAGGTCCTCGACCCCGGCTCCATCGGCCGCAGAGATCATGAACACCTCGGAATAAACCCCAGTCTCGAACAAACGACGCACCACCGCCAGCATCCGCTCACGCTTGACCCCGTCGATCTTGTTGATCCCCAGGATCGCGGTTTTGCCTGCCGCCTTCAGGCCCTCGATGATGGTCTCTACATCGATGATCGCGCGCTTATCCGCCGCCTTGGCGCTGCCGTCCTCAACGGCCAGTTCGGCCTGAACATCCACCAAATGCAAGATGGCGTCGGCGTCCTCGGTTCCGCCCCAGGCTGAACGCACCATGGCGCGGTCCAAACGTCGTCGGGGGCTGAAAATGCCGGGCGTGTCGACCAGTACGATCTGCGACTGGCCGGCCATGGCCACGCCGCGCACAGGGAAGCGTGTGGTCTGAACCTTCTGGGTCACGATGGAGACCTTGGCCCCCACCAAGCGGTTGGTCAGGGTCGACTTGCCCGCATTGGGGGCACCGATAATGGCTGCAAAGCCCGCACGGGTCATGGGTCGGGGTCTCTCTTGGCAAGCATCAGGTCGGCGCTGGCCTTCTCAGCCTCGCGCTTTGAGCCGCCCTGAGCGGTTTCGGGATCAAAGCCCTGCAGGCGAACCTCAATCGTAAAACGAGGTGCGTGCGCCGGGCCTTGGGTCGCCACCACGACATAGTCGGGTGGCGGCAAGCCGCGGGCCATAGCCCATTCTTGCAACAAGGTCTTGGAATCTTTGCTCAAGGGAGTGTCGAGATGCTCAAATTCGTCTTGCCAGAACGCCAGGAAAAACACCCGTGCCGCCTCAAGACCACCATCAAGATAGAGCGCGGCAATCACGGCCTCACAGGCATCACCCAAGACGCGGTCATTGTCGCGCGCGCCGACCTTGGTGGCACTGGGATCGACCCGCAGGGCTTCACGTAGCCCCGACAGGCGCGAAACCTTGGCGCAGGTCTGGTAGTTGACCAGCTGGTTCATCCACCGCGACAGCTCTCCTTCTCGCGCCTCAGGCCTAAGCTGGGTCAGACGCTCCGCAGCCATCAGATTGAGCACGCGGTCGCCCAGAAACTCGAGCCGCTCATTGTGAAGGGTGGTCCCGCCGCCATTTCCGACACTCGCGTGGGTCAGGGCGCGCTCAAGCAACTCGCGATCCGCAAACACGTGACCGATGCGGCTTTCAAGGTCGGTGATGGCAAGCACCCACTTGTTCATTGCAAGGTCTGGAAGAAACGCTCAGGCCGGGCATTCATGACCCAGGTCCAGGGCTTGAGCAATGATGCCCCCCGGTTCCACGACAGCAATATCATCTGCGCCTTACCAACCAGGTTCTCGGCGGGCACGAACCCGACACCGATTTCTCGGGGAAACCGACTATCGAGCGAGTTATCGCGGTTATCACCCAGGAAGAAATATTCGCCCTCTGGCACCACAAAAACCTGCGTATTGTCGACCTCTCCATCTGGGCCAAGATCGTAAGTCGTATAGCTCTTCCCGTTGGACAAGGTTTCTTGATAACGCGCCACGTTGCGCGCGAAGCCATAGCCGCTATCGATGGTCACTGAGGTCATGGCCCGCCGAGGTACAGCCACGCCGTTGATAAATACCGCTCCAGCCTTCATCTGCACCCGGTCACCCGGTAATCCGATCAGGCGTTTGACGAAGTCGGTGCGTCCGTCACGCGGCA
>JANPNB010000389.1:0-1528 GCA_031427275.1 Alphaproteobacteria bacterium
GCCATGATCACGATGCGTCGACTCAGGTAGACCGCTTCGTAGACGCTGTGCGTCACGAACAGCACGGTGAAGCGCGCCGACTGCCACAGGCGCAAGGTGTCGTTGTTGAGCTTGAAACGGGTCATCTCGTCGAGCGCGGCAAACGGCTCGTCCATCAGCAGCAAGCGCGGTTGCGTGACCATGGCCCGGGCGATCGACACCCGCATCATCATGCCGCCCGAAAGCTCCCTGGGGTAGGCTGCTGCAAACTGCGCCAGGCCGACGGTCTCCAACGCCGACTCGACGACACCGCGTGCCTGCGCACGGGACTGACCGGCCAGGCGCAGGGGCAGCCAGACATTGTCGAAAACCGGCGCCCACGGCATCAGCGTTGGCTCCTGGAATACAAAACTCATGTCGAGGGAGTGGTCCGACCCGCCGCCGCTCCAAATGATCGACCCCCCGGTGATCGACGACAACCCGGCAATCATCTTGAGCGCCGTGCTCTTGCCGCAACCCGATGGACCCAGCAGGCTGACGAACTCATGTTCCCCGACTGCGAGGGACATGTCCTTCAACGCCACGGTTCCGCTGTCGTAACGTTTGTGGATGTTTTTGAGTTCGAGCAAGGTGGCCATGGCACAAGCGGTTTTCAGTGTTGACGCAAATCCTGTGCTACGACATCGAGGCGGGAATACGGCGACAACAACTTGCCAAGCGCCACGAACAAGGCAGGATTGCCAGCCATGCACTCCTGTGTTTCCAGGAAGTCCGCCGTGCCCATGAAATTGCCGACCCGCCCACCGGCCTCTGTCACGAGCAGGCTGCCGGCGGCCACGTCCCACGCCCTGAGCCCGAGATCAAAAAAAGCATCGCAGTACCCCGCAGCCACCCAGGCCAAGTCCAGCGCGGCTGAACCCGAGCGGCGGATTCCCGCCACGCCGGACATCACCTCGGCGAACATCCGCATGCAGCGCGCCTGGTCGGGCCCAGGCTGGAACGGGCAACTGGTGCCTACCAGCGCCTCGGGCAAGGTGGAGCGGGTACCGACATGCAACGGGCGGTCATTGCAAAAGCTGCCGCCCCCGATCGACGCATTGAAGACATCGCCGTGAACCACATCGAGCACCACGGCATGCTCAATGCGCCCGCGCACCGCCAGCGCAATGCTGACGCTGTAGGCGGGGTAGCCATGGATGAAATTGTTGGTGCCGTCCAGCGGGTCCACGATCCAGACGTGGTCGGCATCGACCGTACCGTGCGCCTGAGCCGCCTCCTCGCCGCGCACGGCATGCCCCGGATACCGGCCCAGCAGGGTCTGCACGATAGCTTGCTCGGACGCCAGGTCGACCTGGGTCACGAAATCGTTCGGACGCTTGGCGCGGATCTGCAATGCGGCCGGGTCCATCGCCGCGGCGCGGATCAGGGCACCCGCCGCATGGGCGGCGGTCAGGGCCAGGTCCAGCATGGGACTCAGTTGCCGGGAACTGGAAAAGTCGGGCATGACGGGTGGAGCAGGCAGGCTGATTTGCAGCAGGTCAATGTAGAA